>NZ_JBYSWF010000006.1:0-183484 GCF_058780865.1 Pseudomonas sp. GP01-A4 | reverse complement strand
ATCCCCGATTGCTTCACCCCGCCAAACGGCATCGCCGGGTCCAGCAACACATGCGCATTCACCCAAACAGTCCCCGCCTCGATCCGCGGCACCAGGTTCATCGCCTTACCCAGATCATTGGTCCAAAGACTGGCCGCCAACCCATACCGATTGTCATTGGCCAACTCAATCACCGCATCCTCATCATCAAACGCCATCACCCCCAACACCGGCCCAAACACCTCCTCCCGGGCCACCGCCATCCCATGATCGATATCCGCCAAAATCGTCGGCCGCACATAAAACCCCTCACCCGCAACCTCATCCCCACCGATCACCACCCGCGCCCCTTCAGCCCGGGCCTGCTCGATATGGCGCAGTACCCCTTGCTGCTGCTTGCGCGACACCAACGGATTAATCGCCGCCTCACCATCCATCCCCGCCCCCAACGGCATCGCCGACACCGCCGCCGCCAACCCCTCGACAAACCGGTCATACACCGAACGATGCACATAAAAGCGCGAAGCCGCCGCACACACCTGTCCGTTGTTCAGCAACCCACCCAGGATCGCCCCCTGGATCGCCTTATCAATATCCGCATCCGCCAACACGATCATCGGATTCTTGCCCCCCAACTCCAGGGCAAACCGCGTCATGTTCTCCATGCACGCCACCCCCACGCTCTTGCCCACCGCAGTCGAACCGGTAAACGACACCTTGCTCACCAACGGATGAGCAGTCAGAACGCCCCCCACCGAGGCCCCGCCGCCGGTCACCACGTTGAACACCCCCGCCGGAATCCCCGCCTCCAGCGCCAGCTCCGCCAGGCGCATCGCCGTCAGCGGCGTTTCCATCGCCGGCTTGATGATCACCGTGCACCCGGTCGCCAGCGCCGGCATCAATTTCCAGGCCGCAATCAGCAGCGGGAAATTCCACGGCACGATGCCCACCACCACGCCCACTGGCTCGCGCTTGGTGAACGCAGTAAACCTGGCCCCCGGCGGCAAAGGGATCGACACGTCAAAGGTCTGCCCTTCAATCTTGGTCGCCCAACCCGACATGTAGCGCATGAACTCCACCGTGGCGTTCAGATCCAGCCCCCGCGCCAGGTTGATCGACTTGCCCTGGCTCAGGGTTTCCAGCTGCGCCAGCTCCTCGGCATGGGTCTCAACCAACGCGGTGAAGTTCAGCAAAATCCGCTCACGGTCGGCCGGGCGCAATCCAGACCATACGCGGGACTTGAACGCCGCATGGGAAGACTGCACCGCCTGCTCCACCACGTGCAGCGGCGCGTCGAGGGTTTCGCACAGGGTTTGCCCGGTGGCCGGGTTGATCACCTTGATGTGTTCGCCCTCGGCAAATACCCATTGGCCATCGATAAAGCAGCCATGACGACGGTCCAGGAATGCAGCCACCTGCGGCAGGATTTCAACGTTGCTCATGATTCACCTGTATTCAATGCTGTTCTTTGAGAAAGCAGGCGACCGCTTGGCGATCGTCGGCCGAAGCCAGGCCCATGTAGGGCATGTAGGTGCCGGGCACAAACGCCTGGGGTTGGGTGATGAATTGCGCGATGGTCTCGGCTTGCCACTCGACGTTTTTGTCACGCATCGCCTGGGAGTAGCTGAAGCCCGCCAGGGAGCCGGATTTACGTCCGTAAACGCCCGCCAGGTTTGGCCCCATCATTGTCGCGCCGCCCTTCGCCACCGCATGGCACACGCTGCATTCGTTGGCGAAAACCTGGGCGCCACGGCTCTGGTCAGGGCTGCATTCAGCGGCGAATGCGCTGTGGGCCAGGACCAGCGACAGCAGGCCGGCCAGGGAAAATCTGTGTGCAGTGAACATAGAAAAACGACCTTGGAAATCATCGAAGTTGCCGACGATTGTCAGGGCTCAAGGTCGCTCGGGTTTTGCCCTGCGTGCCAGTCGTATTGGCCGGGCTGCCAAACCGTGGATTCTGGCAAGCACAGTCAAGTCTTTGGCAACCAGACAAAAGGCACGTCACTTCGCCAGCATTAGTATCGCGGCAGACCCCAACCCTGTGGTCATGAACAAGAATGGATGCCACACCATGCTCAAGTCCCCCTTGCTTCGTCTCTCGACCCTCGCGCTGATGATCGGCGCCAACCCGGCCGGCGCTTATGAGCTGTACGCCGATGACAGCAGTCATCTGAACACCACGCTGGAAGCGGTATTCGGTGCCTTCCACAGCCAGCAGAACTACAGTCAATCCGGCCGCCTGGCCAAGGGCTCCTCGTCCTGGCGCGAGGGCTACGTGAAGTACGGCCTGAGCTTCGACAAAAGCTTCAGCGGCGCCGGCACCACCTACGGTGCGGCCAACCTGCTGAGTTCCGGCACCTGGGGCGACGGCGATGCCGCAGGTTTCAGCGACGGTTCGGAGCGCACCACAAAATTCGAAGACGCCTACCTCGGCTGGCGCTCGGGCAAGTTGTTTGAGGCCCTGGGCGAGAATGGCGTGGACCTGTCCTTCGGCCGCCAGAACATCGTGGTCGGCGACGGTTTCCTGATTGACGGCGACGCGCTGAACTTCGGCAAGGGCGTGGCCGATGGCGACCTCAATCGCGGCGGCGGCTACTACATCGCCGCCCGCAAGGCCTTCGACGAAACCGCCGTGTTGCGCCTGGGCGGCAAGGACGGCTGGCGCAGCGACCTGATGTGGCTCAAGTCCGATAACCGTGCCCAGGCCAAGACCGAGATGTACGTCGCCACCCTCGAACACGTGGCCGCCGAAGGTACCGTGGGGCTGACGTACATCGACACCACCGACGTCGACAAGCAGTACGCCTCCCCCACGCAGCTGGAACGCGATGGCATGAAGACCTACAGCCTGCGGGCCACGGGCAATGCCGGGGTGACCAACCTGTTCCTGTCCGGCGAATACGCCTGGCAGGACAAGCCCCACACCGGCAACGAAGACGCCTGGTACCTGGAAGCTGGCTGGACCTTCTCCGACGTGACCTGGACGCCGTATGTGAGCTACCGCTACAGCCGCTTCTCGGAAGGCTTCGACCCGCTGTTCTACGGTTTCAGCCGTGGCTACGGCACCTGGTTCCAGGGTGAAGTGGCGGGCAACTACGCCGGGCCGTTCAACAACAACTCACGCATCCAGAACGTCACGTTCAAGGTTTCGCCCCTGCAGAACCTCAACGTCGGCGCGGTGTTGTTCGACTTCAAGACCATCGACCGCAACCTCGGCAACAGCGACGGCCACGAGCTGGACCTGTATGCCGAATGGCACGTCAACGACCACCTGACAGTGATGCCGCTGATCGGCCTGTACCAGCCGGACAAGAGCGCCGAGCAAGGCGGCACGCAGCTGGGCAACCACGATAAAAACCTCTACAGCCAAGTGGTGTTCGCCACTAACTTCTAAGCCCGGCCGGGGCGGTGGCGCCGCCATCGCCCCGCCTGGCCAAGGCCTTCGCAATGCACACGAAATTCCTCACGATCCAGAGCAAGATCGCCCTGCTCGCCGGCCTCTGCCTGTTATTGGTGGTCGGCCTGCTGATGAGCCTGTCGCTGTACCAGACCCACCAGAGCAGCCAGCACGTGGCCCAGGCCAGCAGCGACATGCTCGCTGCCGCCGCCAAGGAACACATGCAGGCCCTGGGGCAAGTTCAGGCCATGCAGGTGCAACGCACCTTCATGCAAACCCATGAATACGGCCAGGGCTTGTCGCGTTATGTGCTGTACCTGCGGCAACTGCAACAACAGGGCAAACTGACCCGCCCAGAGTTGCGCCAGGAGCTGAATACCCAGCTGCGCCAGGCCCTGGTCGACAAGCCCGACCTGCTCGGGATTTACGTCATTTTCGAAGCCAATGCCCTGGACGGTGACGATGCCCACTTCGTCGACCAGGCCGCCGTCGGCAGCAACGAGGCCGGGCGCTTCGCCCAATACTGGGTGCAGGCCACCCCGGGTGAACTGACAGCGGTAGTCGGCGACGAAGCGCTGCTGGCCAATACCTCGCCCGGCCCCAGCGGCGCGCCGTACAACGCCTTCTACACCTGCGCCCGCGACACCGCCAGGGCCTGTGTGCTGGAGCCGTATTTCGACGAGGCTTCCGGCAGCCGCAAGCTGGTGACCAGCATTGCGTTCCCACTGATGGAGCACGGCAAGGTGATCGCGGTGATTGGCCTGGACATCAACCTGGCGGCCTTGCAACAGGCCAGCCATACCAGCGCCGGGCAACTCTTCGACGGCCACGGGCAAGTCAGCATCGTCAGCCCCGAAGGCGTGATTTCCGCCTACAGCGAGGACGCCAGCCGCCTCGGGCAGCCGATCAGCGAAGTCATGCACGATGGCGCCCAGGTACTGGACGCGTTGCGCCAGGGGCAACCGCAAACCTTTGTCGATCAACAGCAAATCAAGCTACTCGAACCGCTGGCACCGATTGCCGGTGCCGCACCGTGGGGCGTTCTGGTGGGCGTGCCGCAGTCGGTGCTGCTGGCGCCGGTCACTGCGCTGCAACAGCAACTCGATGCCCAAGGGGTGAAAAGCACCGCCCTGGAACTGCTGCTGGGTGGCGGCTCGGCCCTGCTCGGCCTGCTGTTGATCTGGTACGCCGCGCTGCGCATCACCCGGCCGCTGCAAACCCTGACCCGGGTGATGGAGGACATTTCCCGGGGCGAAGGCGACCTGACGCGGCGGCTGGAGGTGCAATCCCGGGACGAGATCGGCCAGTTGGCCAGCGCCTTCAACCGTTTTGTCGAACGTATCCACCAGTCGATCCGCGAAGTGTCTTCAGCTGGGCTCGGGGTCAACCAGGTGGTCAAGCGGGTGTTGCTGGCCTCGAATTCCTCGCTGAACAACTTCGATGAACAGGCGACCCGCACCAACAGTGTCGCGGCGGCGATCAACGAACTGGGCGCCGCCGCCCAGGAAATCGCCCGTAATGCCTCCGATGCTTCGCAGCAAGCCTCCGGCGCCCGGCAACAGGCTGAGGACGGGCGCCAGGTGGTGGAGCGCACGATTGCCGTGATGAATGAACTGTCGGGCAAGATCAGCGCCTCGTGCGTGCACATCGATGCGCTGAATCACAAGACGGTGAACATCGGGCAAATCCTGGAGGTGATCAAGGGCATCTCCCAGCAGACCAATCTGCTGGCGCTGAACGCCGCCATTGAAGCGGCCCGGGCCGGTGAGGCCGGGCGCGGGTTTGCGGTGGTGGCCGATGAGGTGCGCAGCCTGGCCTATCGCACCCAGGAGTCGGCGCTGGAGATTCAGCAGATGATCGAAGAGCTGCAGGTGGGCGCACGGGAATCCGTCAGCACCATGACCGAGAGCCAGCAGCACAGCGAGGAAAGCGTGAGCATCGCCAACCTGGCGGGTACGCGGCTGGCCAGTGTGACGCAGAGGATTGGCGAGATTGATAACGTCAACCAGTCGGTGGCGGCGGCGACCGAGGAACAGACGTCGGTGGTGGAAGCGCTGAATGTGGACATTACCGAGATCAATATGCTGAACCAGGCCGGGGTGGAAAACCTGCAGTCGACGCTGCAGGCCTGTACCGAGCTTGAGCGTGAAGCGGAACGCTTGAATCAGCTGGTGGGCAGCTTTCGCATCTGACCAACAACTGCCCCGCAGGCCCCATGTGGGAGCGGGCTTGCTCGCGAAGACAGAGTGTCAGCCACTGAATAGGTTTCTGATACACCGCCTTCGCGAGCAAGCCCGCTCCCACATTTGATCTCCTGAACCTTCAGCAATGGGCGCCAGCATGCTCAATCCGGTGAAACAGCCGGTTGAAGTACACCAGACTGTCGCCCTGCCCCCGCACCCCAACCCGCGACAACTCCACGAACATCACCGAATGCGACCCTACCTCCTTGCACTCACTGATACGCCCTTCCAGCTGCACCAGCGCATCCCGCAGCACCGGCACCCCCGCCTCGCCTCCGTCCCACAGGTCCCAGGCAAACCGCTCCGCCATGGGCACCTGGGTCATCCCGGCAAAGTGCCGCGCCAGCTCTTCCTGCTCCCCGCACAGCACGTTCACGCACAGCTGCCCATTGGTACGGAACACATCATGGGTCGCACTCCCGCGGTTCACGCACACCAACACCGTGGGGGGCGAATCCGTCACCGAGCACACCGCACTCGCCGTGATCCCGCAACGCCCGCCCGGGCCGTTGGTGGTGATGATGTTCACCGCGGCCGGCAGTTGCGCCATGGCGTTGCGAAAGTCGATTTGCTGCTGGCTCAGGTCGGCCATGTCGGTGCCCCTTTACGGTCCGTGGGTGATGCCACAAGACTAAGACGCCCCGTGCGGCGCGACCATTCAGACGATCCCCATGCCGACTAGGTGGTTTCTTTATCGTCAGGGCCGTTCACACTGGGTATTCTGCTGGCAAGGCTCCACAGATGAGCCAATGTCCGCCGCAGCGTGCCCGCGTGCGAAAACAACAATTAGAAATTCTCGTGGCAGTCCCTGATGGAAATTCGCACACCGATTGTTTACATCGTTGATGACGACAAAGACCTGCGTACCTCGCTGGCCTGGCTGCTGGAGTCGGTCAGCGTAAAGGCCCAATGTTTCGCCGGGGCCGAAGAGTTCCTTGAGCACTACGACCCGCGCCAGCCCGCCTGCCTGGTGCTGGACGTGCGCATGCCGCAGACCAGCGGCTTCCAGTTGCAGGAGATCCTCAACCGGCGCGGCAGCACCTTGCCGACCATCTTCGTGTCGGCCCACGGCGACATACCGATGTCGGTCACCGCAATGAAAAACGGCGCGCTGGATTTCGTCGAGAAGCCCTACAACCCGCAACAGATGATCGACCGCATCCAGGCCGCGCTGAAGACCGCTGTACAGGCCCAGGCCGACCAGGAACAGCGCGAGCACCTGCAAGGCAAGCTGGCGCTGCTGACGAGCCGGGAGCGAGAAGTGTTGATGCTGGTGGTGGACGGCAAGGCGAGCAAGGTGATTGCCCGCGAGCTGAACATCAGCGTGAAGACCGTTGACGTGCACCGCACCAAGATCAAGGAAAAGATGGGCGTGACCAGCATCGCCATGCTGGTCCGCGAGGTGCTGTATCCGTAGCGCGCGATGATTGAATGTGGGAGCTGTCGAGCCTTGGCGAGGCTGCAAAGGGATCGCGGCGGTGTACCTGTCAGACCGAGTGGCCTGCATCGCGGGCAAGCCCGGCTCCCACAGGAAAATGCATTCCAGGTTCGGGAGCGGCACGCATCAATGATGGCTATAGCGCTTGCGGTACTCGCCCGGTGACACGCCGAAGCGCGACTTGAACGCCGATGAGAAGTAGCTGGAGTCGGAGAAGCCCCAGGCATAACAGAGTGCCGACAGCTTCTGCTCCGCCGGCGAATGGCGCAGGGTTTCGGCGCAGAAATCCAGGCGTCGGTGCTTGATGTATTGCGCCACCACCAGCCCGCGCTTGGAAAACATCCGGTACAGCCCGCGCACCGACACCCCGACTTCCCGGGCGATCAGCTCGGGGCAGAGTTCTTCGGCGCCGATGTGCGCATCGATGTAGGCGATGGTCTTGCGAAACTGCCGTTCCTGGGTGTCCACGCCGTTGTCCCGGGCGCTGATCCCCGGCAGCAGCAGGCTGACCAATGCATCCAGCACGGCTTCGCTTTCCTGCATGCCCAGGTCGTTTTGCTGGCGGGTGTCGAGCACCATCTGGCTGGCCATCAGCGCCAACGGCGTGCGCGCCGAGATCCGCGTCGCGCAGTTGACCGCCGTGAAGTGCGAACCGCGCTCCACCACCTGGCGCGGCAGGATCAGCGACAATTGCCGGGAGTTGTCGTGGTAGGTCATGTCACTGGGGCGGCAGGCGTCGATCAGGGCGATGTCACCGCAGCCCAGTTGCGCACGGTTGTCGCCCTGTTCCAGCTGCGCGCTGCCCTGCAACTGGAACACCGCGTAGTAGTGCCCTTCATTGCCCGTACTGACTTCCTTGCTGCTGCGATACAGATGCACCTGGGCCATATCGACCACGCTGAGCTTGATCGCGCCGCTGCGAAACTCGCTCAATTCCCCATAAAACCCCGCGCCCAGGGCGCGGGCATCGAAGCGTCCACAGGCCTGGTTAACCTGCTGCAACCAACGCTCGAACGATTCGTTACGTTGCACCGTTGAACTCATCATGACCGCAAGGCCTCACGTTTTTTATTTTTTTGGTCCCAGCAATCTTACGGGTAGCGCCGATCAAATATCCAATACCAGACGAGCGGAAACCGCCCGGGAAACACACGCGCAAATCTGCCGGTTGGCGGCCTTCTCCTTGGTCGACAGGCAATTGTCACGGTGCTCGGGCACGCCTTCCAGCACCTCGACAATGCAGGTGCCGCAGAGGCCTTCGCGGCACTCGGTGTCGATGTCGCAACCGTGGGCCTGCAATACGTCCACCAGGCTGGTATTCGCCGGTACTTGCAGCACCACGCCGGAGCTGGCCAGCTCCACCTCGAAACCACCGCTGGGCCCGACATTCGCCGCTGGGTCGGCCTGGAAGTGCTCCAGGTGGATCGCTTCCTCGGGACGGCTGCGGGCCGCCACTTCCACCACCTTGTGCATGAACGGTGCGGGGCCGCAGGTGTAGACGTGGGCAGCCGCGCCCGCCTGCTCCAGGCAGGCGCTCAAGGCCGCATCCAGCGCGCCCGGCTCGACGCCATAGTGAAACTGCACATGCTCGCCGAATGTATCGGCCAACAGCTGGGTAAACGCCGCGTACTGCGCCGAACGTGCAAAATAGTGCAGGCGCCACGGCTGGCCGCTGTCGGCCAGTCGATAGGCCATGCTCAACAGCGGCGTCACCCCGATACCGGCGGCAAACAGCGCATGGGCCGGCGCCTCCGGGTCGAGGCGGAACAGGTTGCGCGGCGCGCCCATCTCCAGCTCCATGCCCTCCTGCACCTGCTCATGCAGGGCCAGGGAGCCGCCACGGGATTGCGCCTCTTTCTTCACCGCCACCAGGTACGCGCGGCCATCGTGGGGCGGGCTGCACAGCGAATACTGGCGGGTGACGCCGGTTGGCCCGGTGAGGTCCACATGGGCCCCGGGCTCATAACTGTCGAGGGGCTGGCCGTCACTGCGCACGAGGCGAAAGGAACGGATATCCAGCGCTTCATCGACGATGCGTTCGATCTTCACCTTCATCATTGCAGCACCTGAATCCTGTTGTTTCGGTTGAACGCTAACCTGTGGCGAGGGAGCTTGCTCCCGCTGGACTGCGCAGCAGGCCCACTCTCTTCGGCGATGACTAGCGCATGAACAGCCCGCCGTTGATGTCCCAGCACGCGCCCGTGATCGAGGCGGCGTGGTCGGCGATCAACAGCAGCACGGTGTCGGCGATGGTGTGCGGGTCGCCGAGGGTGCCCGTCGGGATAATCTTGAGGATCTGCTCCAGGCGCTCCGGCGCCACGGTTTCGCGCACCACCGGCAAATCAAGCGGGCCTGGCGAAATGCTGTTGACCGTCACGCCCCGGGGCGCCAGTTCACGGGCGAAGACCTTGGTCAGCGTAGCCACGCCGCCTTTGGCTGCGGCGTAATGCGCGCCAGTGGCAGTGCCGCCGTTTTGCCCGGCGAGGGAGGCGATATTGACGATGCGCCCGAACCCTCGTTCGGCGAAATGCGCACCAAACACCTGGCAGGCCACGAACGTGCCCCGCAGGTTGATCGCCATCGATTCGTCGAACTCCTCGGGTGTGATGTCCATCAGCGCCGCAACTTTCGACACCCCGGCGTTGTTCACCAGGATATCGGTGCCGCCCCAGCGCTCGCTGAGCAGGTCCCGGGCGCGAATAAAATCGGCCTTGTTGCGCACATCCAGCTCGATGGCGACGGCGGTTTCGCCGCGGTTGTCGAGTTCAGAGGCCAGGCGCTGCACGCCGTCCAGGTGCACATCCGCCAGGCCCACGCGGTAGCCTGCGGCGTGCAGGCGCCGGGCGATGCATTCGCCGAGGCCACGGGAGGCGCCGGTTACAAGCGCGATTCGGTTCATCAGGATGTCCTCATCTCAACTGTGGGAGCGGGCTTGCTCGCGAATGCGGTGTGTCAGTCAATGCATGTGGCGACTGATCCACCGCATTCGCGAGCAAGCCCGCTCCCACATTGGTTTTGTGTCGTTGTTTGAATCGTGCTTACAACAGAAAGCCGAGTGCACTCAGGCTGTCGGTGGAATTGATCAGCCGCACCACCTTGCGCTCCAGGGTCGCGACCCCGGCGCTGAACCGGATGCGGTAATTCAGGTCGGCCACGAACGGCGTGTGTACTCCGCGCTTGTAGGCGTACAGCAGCTGCGCACAGTTAACCTCCACCACCTCGCCCGCCGCTTCCACCAGGGTGAATCGCGACACACTGCGCACGGTTTTCGCCGCATCCACCGCCGACGGTGAATACCCCGCCGTCAGCCGTTCGATGCGCAGGTCACGCATGCGCGCATCGTCATAGGCATAGTTGAGGTTGGCTTCAAAATCCTCGGTGTCCGGATCGATCGGCACGACGTAGCGCCCGCTCTCGCTCCACAACGCGGCCCATTGCACGTAGTCCTTGTGGTCCAGCAGTTCGGCTTCACGCCAGATGAATTCGATGGCCTGGGCCAGCGGTGCGGTAAAACCAGTCAGGGTGTTCATTGGCTCATCATCCTTTTCCACATGTCATAGGCCCCGCGCATGCCGCCTTCATCAGTGGCGTGGGATACCTTGTCGCCGTTGTCGGCCAGCACTTCGCGGTTCAGGCCACGGTTGACCAGGATCGGTGCGTCCACGCCGGCATACGAGCCGCGTTGCACCCGGTCCCAGGCCTCGGCGTCGTCGGGGCTGCCAAAGCCGAACGGGCCCTGGAAGTGTTCGTGGATGCGCAGGCGCTCGCGGTTGGCAACCTGTGGGCCGCCCTCCATGCCCAGGGCGACGTGACGGATTTCGGTCTCGGTGACCGACACCGGGCGCAGCACCCGGAAGAACGACATCGACATGGCGACATTGGGAAACAGGTTGAGGTTGAACCCGGCGCCGTGCAGCGAGCGCACGATGCGTCGCACCTGGGCCGGCTCCATGGTTTTCGACAGTTCTTCGGTGACGTGGGCGAAACGCTCCTGCAACTGCTCGGTACCGTCGTCGTGGTCCAGGTCGACATGCTCGGGCACCATCACCATCACGCTGTGGCCATTGCCCAGGGAATGGGTGACGGCCTGCTCGTCGGTCATAAACGAGAGCATTTCCGAGGTCTCGGCGTCCACCGACGACATGAACGACTTGTGCACGATCGGGAAGTGGTAGCCGTCGGTGGTGTTTTCCAGCTGGATCTTCCAGTTGCCC
This sequence comes from Pseudomonas sp. GP01-A4, assembly GCF_058780865.1. Lineage (NCBI taxonomy): Bacteria > Pseudomonadati > Pseudomonadota > Gammaproteobacteria > Pseudomonadales > Pseudomonadaceae > Pseudomonas > Pseudomonas sp. GP01-A4. Next base: position 172,213 of record NZ_JBYSWF010000006.1, on the reverse strand, counting down.
TTGAAGCTGAACTTGTGTTCGCCCTGGGTCTTGATCGGGTAGCCGGCGCCCTGCTTCATGAACAGGTCCATCCAGTGTTTGGCGCCGCCGAGAAAGTCGGCCAACGGTTCGATATCGTCGTTGTAGCTGGCGAATACCATCCCGGCGTAGCTGTCCACCCGCAGGCTGGTCAGGGGTAACTCGGACTTTTCCAGGATGCCTTCGTAGCCGTCCGGGTAAGGCAGCGCCCGCAGCTTGCCGTCCAAACCATAGGACCAGCTGTGATACGGGCAGGTGAAGCCGGTGGCGTTGCCCTTGTGCTTCTCGCAAACCGTGGCGCCACGGTGGCGGCAGCGGTTTTCCAGCACGTTGATCGCGCCTTTCTTGTCGCGCACCACAATCACCGGGCGCCGGCCAATGGTCGCGGTCTTGAAGTCGCCGCTGTTGCTCACTTCGCTTTCATGGGCGACCCAGACCCAGGTGCGGTAGAAGATCTTTTCCAGTTCGGCCTCGAACAGCGCCGGGTCGTTGTACAGCGAGACGTCGACGCGATCGTGCTTGACCAACTCGTCGAGGCTTTTCGATTTGGCAATCAGCCGGTATTCATGGGTACTCATGGAGCCCTCCTCAAGGCGTTGTTCTTATTGGCGAGCCGTGATGCTCTGTTGCAGTTGTGCGCCGAGGGCACACACCCATTCGTCCTGGCCCTTGCGGCCGACAATCTGCAGCCCGACCTTCAGCCCGCTGTCGGCCAGGGTCACCGGCACCGTCAGCGCCGGGTGGCCGCTGAGGTTGAATGGCCGCACCAATGGCGTCATGCGGGCCACGGCCTGGCTGCCGTTGCGGGCTTCGGCCAGGGTCGGCGGCAGGTCTGGCATCGTCGGCAGCAGCAACACGGAGAATTCTTCGAGCGCGGCGTCCACCTGATGACTGAAGCGGGTGCGCACGACTTCGGCTTCGGCCAAATCAGCAGCGCTGGTGCGGCTGGCAGCCAACAAGCGTTGTTCGACATCCGCACCGATCAGGCCCTTGCCGGTGAGGTGACCGAAGGCTGCCCAGTTTTCGACGTTAATCACCGTAAGGCCGGCGCCGAACGCCGTGTCAAAGTCGTCCAGATGCAGACGCTGCTGACGCCAGCCGGCCGCGTCGACGGCAGCCATCAGGCTCGCCTTCAGCCACGGCTCACAGGCCACATCCAGAAAGCCCACCGGCACGCTGCCGGACGGCGCCGCCTGTGCCTGGAAACCCGGGCAAATCACCTGCATCGCGGCAATCAGGTCCTGCATGTTCGCGGCAAACGGCCCGACGCAATCGAGGCTGGATACCGCCGGTTGCGCGCCAATGCGGCTGACTCGGCCATAGGTCGGTTTCAACCCGGCAATCCCGCAGCACGCCGCCGGCACCCGCACCGAGCCGCCGGTGTCGGTACCAATGGCGATATCCGCCAGGCCCGCCGCAACCGCCGCGGCCGAACCGCTGGAGGAGCCGCCCGGCACCCGGTCCGGCGCCTGGGGATTGACGGGCGTACCGCTCCAGTCGTTGATGCCGGTGACGCCAAATGCCAGTTCATGCAGGTTGGTCTTGCCGACGATCTGCCAGCCGGCATCCAGGACCGCCTGCACCACGTGCGCATGCCGGGTCGCCGGCGGAGCATCGGCAAAGGCACGACTGCCCGAGCGGGTCGGATACCCGGCGATGTCGATGGAATCCTTGATGGCCACGCGTCGGCCGCTGCCACCGAGTAAAAATTCGCTGACGAAGGTACTCATGGGTTCACCCCCAACATGCTATTGAACAGGCGCTGCGTACGGAAATGCGCGATCAGCCAGGTGCCGTCGACACGGCGAAAATCGATGGTCAGCCGCGTGCCGAACAACTCGCTGCGCTGGTCGGCGTAGGTGGAAATCTGTTGCATGATCCACTGCCCTGCAGCCGCGCTGCCGTCTACCTGGATCGACTCACTGGTGAGGTAATGCAGGTTCAGCGCAAAGTGTTCCGACGGTGGCAGGTAGCTGCCGACAAACGCCGCCACCGCGTCGCGCCCCCGATGCTGGCCGAAGGTCTGCGCGGTACTTGTGCCAATGCCTTCCCACACCGCATCCACGGTGAACAACTCGGCCAACTCGCGAACGTTGGTCGCCGCCCGGGGCACGTCGCACAGGTCCATGTAGCGCGCCATCAAGCGCCTTACCTGGCTCTCCCCTTCAAGGGTTTCAACACGCTGCAACAGGTCCATGGCTCACACCCTGGCCGCTTCGGGAATGGTCAGCGGGCGGCCGATCCGTGCTTCGACCTTGGCGTAGCGCCACAGGCTGTATTCACCCACCGGCGTGGTACGGAACAGGTTGCAGGCGTCGATCACCGACTGGTGGCAGTCGACGTCGGCCATGATGTAGACGGTCCACGGCGAGGTGGTCGACGGGCCGACCATCAAGCGGTCGTCATCCATCGCCCCCAGCACGTTGATGCCCGGCATGGCGCCGAGGTCGCCCATCATCTGGCTGAAGCCTTTCCACACGCTCAGGCCTTCGCCGGTAGGCAGGTCGAAAAAGTTCTGGGTGATGCCGATGCAGAAGACGACGCGCAGCGGTTCTTGAGTGGCTTGGGACATGGGTTGATCCTTGAAAGTCAGATGTAGCCAGGAAATGGAGGGACGCCTAGGAACACCGAGCCCGCGCCGTCGTACAGGCCTTCGCTGAGGAAGGCGTGCTGGGTCACCACCATGGCGTCGCGCAGGTAGCGTTGCAGCGGGTGGCGCAGGTAGATCGCGGTGGTGCCCGCCAGGCTGTAGGCGCTCTGCACCACGGCGGCGCCGGCCTGGGACACGTGAATGGCGGTCAGGCGCAGCAAGCTGGTTTGCTCGGCCGTGACCGGGTTGCCGGCGAGGATCGAGTTCCACACTTGTTCGGTGGCGCCGTAGAAAAAGCCCCGAGCGGCGCTCAGCCGGGCTTCGGCCTTGGCGATTTCGATGCGCACGTAGGCGCGGTCCGCCAGTTTCGGTGCGCCGGTGATGCCACTGCCGCTGGCCATGGCGCTGATTTCATCGAGGGCCGCGCGGGCCAGGCCGAGGTTGACCACCGCCAGCACCTGGGCGGCGTAGGCAATCGAGGGATAACGAAACAGCGGCTCGTCGATGGTGGCGGCGCCGCCACGGATGAAGGTCCAGCGCTCGTCGATGTATTGGTCGGTAACTCGCAGGTCATGGCTGCCGGTGCCCTTGAGGCCGACCACGTCCCAGTTTTCGATGATTTCAACCTGGCCGGGCTTGAACACGGCAGTGCGTGGCTTGCCGCCCGCCGCACCGATGCCCACGCCCAGCAGGTCGGCGCCTTTGCAGCCGCTGGCAAACTTCCAGGTGCCGTTGACCTGCCAGCCGCCCTCGACGGTTTCCGCCGGCTGCAACGGGAACAGGCCACCGGCAAACACCAGATCGGGGCTGTCGGCATACAGTTCGGCGAGGGTTTCCTGGGGCAAGGCCGCAAGATAGACGCCGGCGCTGCCGAAGCTGGCGACCCAGCCGGCAGAGCCATCGGCTTCGGATATGCGCTCGATCATCTGCAAGAACGTTGCGGGGGCCAGGGCATCGCCGCCGAAACAACGGGGCGTGGCCGCCCGGTAGATGCCCACCTGCTTGAAGCGTTCGATCATGTCCCGTGGCACGTGGGAGCCGGCGTCGAACTCGTCGCGGCGCTGGCGCACTTCATCGAGCACCTGCTGGAACAGCGTGGGCTGCACGTCGGGTAAAGCGTCTGGTTGCACGAGGGCCGAACGCAGCATGGGCTTTCTCCGTTGTAGTTGTTATGGACGCCGTGTCGGGCGTTGATAGGTCCAGTGTAAAAAGCCCGACCACCGTCAACTATTGGGGCGTGCAGCCCACCGGCTAAAGAAATCCCCTAGTGCGCCCCCGATTACTTCTGAGCGTGCCCGCGGATGCAAACCGGTATAACTTGCCACCGTAGTCGTCCCCTCCACCGCCAAGGGCTACGCGATGTACCTACCCAATAACAATGATTTCCACACCCTGATCGAAGCCATGCCGATCTGCACCATCCTTCACGATGCGCAGAGCAAGGACATCCTCTGGGCCAACACCGCGGCGCTGTCGGCGCTGGGGTTTACCCTGGAAGAACTGATCCCGCTCAAGGCCCCGGACATGACCCGGGACGCACCGAAGTACAAGCGCTCCATCGGCCTGCGTTGGCTCGAGCGCGCGGCCCGCAGTGGCCAGCGCACCATCGAGTGGTGTTATCGCTCCAAGGCCGGGGTGGAGATTCTTTCGGAAGCGGTCGCGACGCTGGTGCACCTGGACGGGCGCGACGTGCTGATGGTGCAGTTCCGGGATATTTCCCGGGAAGACAAGGTGAAGCGGGACCTGATCCGCGCTGAGGAAGCCCGGCGTGTCAGTGAACAGCAGCTTGAATACCTGGCCCGATACAACGCCATGGGCGAGATGGCGGTGGCGATTGCTCATGAGTTGAGCCAGCCACTGGCGGCCACGCGCAATTTTATCGAGGGGGTTTTGATTCGTCTGGGCGATACCCACAGTGCCGACCAGGAGGTGAACTGGGGGCTGCAAAGTGCCGTGCGGCAGGTCGAGCATGCGTCAACGATCATCAAGAGTGTGCGTGATTATGTGGTCAAGCTGGAGCAGAGCGCGGAGTGGGTGGACCTCAATGAGTTGCTGCAGGAAACCCGATATTTCATCAGCCTGCGGGCCGAGCCGAGTCAGGTGCGGCTGGAGATCGTCCCGAGCGCGCAACCGCTGATGGTGCAGTGCGAGAGGGTGCTGATTGGGCAGGTGATTCTGAACCTGGCGTTCAATGCCATTGAAGAGATGAGTGAGCTGCCCGTGGAGCGTCGGGTGCTGCGGTTGCATGCCTGCCGGGATGGAAACGTGGCGCGGTTGAGTGTCGAGGATTGTGGGCGCGGGATTCAGGCCGTGGCGCGGGAGAAAATCTTTGACGGGTTCTTTTCGTCGAAGGTGAGTGGTAACGGGATTGGGCTGGCGTTGTGCAAGAACATCATTGGTCGGCATCAGGGGGATATCTGGGCGCAGAATCTGGAGCCGTGTGGGGCGGTGTTCAGTTTTTCGTTGCCTTTGGTGGGGTCGTGAGATTGGGGCATTTGCGAAGCGGCTTTTCTGTAGGAGCCGGCTTGCCGGCGAAAAACGTGAGGTCGCCGCGTTTATTCAGGATGCCAACGTCATCGTTAACGACCATCGCCGGCAAGCCAGCGCCTACAGGGCTGTTCAAAAGTGAGCCGCTGCAAGAGCGGAACCCGTTTCTGCCATAACAAAAATAACCGATATACCCCCCTCCCCAAACCATTGGCACAGACACACAACCACTTGGCAGACACAACAATTCTTGCAATCGCCCCACAAGGCAGAATCCACTTGCAAGAATCTGCCAAAGCACCCGCGATTAGCAAAACACAATAATTCAGGGAGTGCCCCTAATGCGAAGCAACAGGATCAACGTACAGTCAGCGCTGGGTCTGGGCCTGCTTGTACTCGGCTTGAACAGCGCCCAGGCGGATTTACCGCCAGACACCATCGGCCAGACCACCCTGGCCTTTCCACCGGAAGCCCACCGCGCATTCGTGGTAGACGTCGAATTCGAAAGCTTCGTGGTCGGCCGCGTCACCGTGGTAGATCCCGACAAGAAGCGCGTCCTCGGCATGGTCCCCACCGGCTTCGCCGCGCCCTCGGCCCTGAGCCACGACCAGAAGACCCTGTACAGCGCCGACATCTACTATTCCCGCGGCACCCGGGGCGATCGCACCGATGTGCTCACCGCCTGGGACAGCTCCAGCCTGTCGCCCGCCTGGGAAGTGCTGATCCCGAACAAACGCGCCGAATCCCTGACCCAGCGCTATGGGCTGAAGACCAGCGGCGATGACCGCTTCGTCTACGTCTACAACTTCACACCCTCCACCTCGGTGACCGTGGTCGACACCCAGTCCCGCTCCGTCACCGCCGAAATCGCGATCCCGGGCTGCGTACTCAATTACCCGGTCGGCACTCGCCGCTTCGCCTCCCTGTGCGGTGACGGCAGCCTGCAAGTGGTGACGCTGAACGAGCAGGGCCAGGAAACCTCGCGCAACCGCACGCACTTCTTCGACCCCAACGCCGAGAAGCTCAACGAACGCGCGGTGAACGTGGGCGACACCTACTACTTCACCACCACCACCGGCACCATCCGCCCGGTAGATTTCTCCGGCGATGAGCCGAAAATCCTGCCGTCCTGGTCACTCACCACCGACGCGGAAAAGAAAACCGGCTGGGCCCCGGGTGGCTGGCAGTTGATGGCCGTGGCACCGAAACTCAACCGCATGTACGTGCTGATGCACGACAACCACGAGCCGATGAAGTGGGAAGACCCGAGCACCATCATCTGGGCCTACGACCTCAAGACCATGAAGAAGATAGCCACCCTGGAAGCCCCGACCCCGGTCTGGAGCATGCAGGCCACCGGCGACGACAAGCCCCTGTTGCTGGGCGCCGACGTCGAAGGCGGCTTGCAGATCTTCGACCTCAAGACCAATAAACTCACCGGTAGCATGGCCAAGGTAGCGAAGACCGCGACCCAGATCATGAGCTACTAAAGAGGTTCGGCCATGCATATCGACCCGATCTTCATCATTGCCAGCGCCCTCGCCATCGCGGTGTTGCTGGCCAGTGCCGCGACCCACAAGTTGCGCGCACCGGCACGCTTCGCCCGGCAACTGGCCGATTACCAATTGCTGCCAGAGGCAGTGACTCGCCCCGCCGCCCGGGTAATCCCGGTGCTGGAACTGGTGATTGCCTTTGCCCTGCTGGTGCCGGCCAGCCGTTCCTGGGCCGCCCTCGGCGCCGCCGGCCTGATTGCACTGTACGCCGCCGCCATTGGCATCAACCTGTGGCGCGGCCGCCGGGACATCGACTGCGGCTGCGCAGGCCCCGACCAGGCGCAGCCGTTGCGGCCGATCCTGCTATTGCGCAACGGCGCACTGGTGGCCGTGGCCCTGCTGGCCAGCGTGCTGCCGATTGCCCGTGACCTGGGTTTTTTCGACGGCTTCGTGACCGTCGCCGCCAGCGCCGTCGCGCTGCTGATTTACGCCGCAGCCGATGGCCTGCTGGCGAACTCCCCTCTTCTGCTCAAACTGATTGGTAGGTGATCAATGGAAGGCCTTATTGTTTCCAACGTACTGCTGTGGGTACTGCTGCTGGCGCTGGCGTTTGCCGTGATGGGCCTGGTGCGCCAGATTGGTGTGCTGCACGGGCGCATCGCCCCGGCCGGCGCACTGATGGTCGACAAGGGCGTGGCGGTGAATGAGCCGGCCCCGCAAGTCACCGCTTCCGACCGTAAAGGCCGCCCGGTGAACTTCGGCTATGCCGGTGAGAAGAACCAGTTGCTGTTCTTCCTCTCGCCCACCTGCCCGATCTGCAAATCCCTGTTGCCGGCGATCAAGTCCATCGCCAGGGAACAGGCTGACCGACTCGATGTGGTGTTTATCAGCGACGGCGACATGGAAGCCCAGCACGCGCTGATCACCGAACACAAGCTGGACGACGTCACCTACGTGGTCGGCCCGGAAGTCGGCATGACCTACCAGATCGGCAAGCTGCCGTATGCCGCGCTGATCGACAAGAGCGGCACCTTGCGCGCCAAGGGCCTGGTCAATTCCCGCGAGCACCTGGACAGCCTGTTCGAAGTCGAACACCTGAAAAGCGCGACGCTGCAGGAATACCTCAACAGCCAGCCGCAGCCCCACGACCACAGCCACGGCCATAGCCACTGATTAAGGCAGGGAGACTCTCATGAAATTGCTGGATCTGTTATTCGAGCGCTCGACCCGTCGCCTGGCCGACACCACGTCGCGACGCAAACTGTTGGCCCGTATGGGTTCGCTGATGGTCGCAGGCGCCGCGTTGCCCCTGCTGCTGCCCCTGGACCGCACCAGCAAGGCGCTGGCTGCCGATAACCCGAAAGCCGGTGACCCGGGCGACCCGAACAGTTGCGACTACTGGCGCTACTGCTCCATCGACGGTTTCCTGTGCAGTTGCTGTGGCGGCTCGGTGACCTCCTGCCCACCGGGCACCGAGGCGTCCCAGGTGACCTGGATCGGCACCTGCCGCAACCCGGCGGATGGCAAGGACTACATCATTTCCTATAACGACTGCTGCGGTAAGCAAAGCTGCGCCCAGTGCGCGTGCACGCGTAACGACAGTGAGGAACCGGCATACCGGCCGTTCAACAACAACGATGTGAACTGGTGCCTGGCGGCCAAATCCCACATCTACCACTGCACGGTCTCGATCATTCGCGGCGTCGCGGTTTAACTCACCCTTGTGGCGAGGGAGCTTGCTCCCGTTGGAGTGCGAAGCGCTCCCAAAGATCTTGGGGCCGCAGCACAGCCCAACGGGAGCAAGCTCCCTCGCCACAGGTCAGTGCAAGAGGCTTGTCATGCGTACGTTGTTTTTGCTGAGCTTGATGTGTGTCTTCGCCACCCCGCTCGCCCAGGCTCGGGCCATTCCCAATCCAAACCAGAAGCACGCACCGGGCAATGAGTCGCCGCAAACGCCGATCGCCCAGGCCGGGTACAGCGTGGCGACCAACTATCAGCTGCAGTGTGCCGGCTGCCATCTGGGCAGCGGCATGGGCTCGGCGGCCAACGACACACCGAGGATGACCGGGTTTGTCGGCAACTTTCTGAAGGTGCCAGGCGGGCGGGAGTTTTTGGTACGGGTGCCGGGGATGTCGCAGTCGGCGCTGAACGATGGGCAACTGGCGGATTTGCTGAACTGGCTGATGCGCCCGGACGGGATGGCGGGCAAGAGTACGCCGGTGGATTACAAGCCCTATAGCGCTGCGGAAGTGACTGAGTTACGGCAGAAGGCGATGCTCAATCTGCCGGGCACAAGGGCGGGGTTGATCAAGGAAATGCGGGCGCAAGGGATTGCGATTGAAGACGGAATGCCCAACTGAACGAAACGCGATCCAAATGTGGGAGCGGGCTTGCTCGCGAATGCGGTGTGTCAGTCACCCAATGCATCATCTGAACCACCGCATTCGCGAGCAAGCCCGCTCCCACATTTTTGATCGGCGTTTCCCCTGATCAGGCGTGTTGTTTGCGGTACTCACCCGGCGCAATGCCGAACCGTGACTTGAACGCCGTCGAAAAATAACTCGAATCCGAAAACCCCCACGAGTACCCCAGCACCGAAAGCTTTTCCTCCACCCTGGATTGGCGCAGGGATTCAGCACACAAATCCAGCCGTCGGTTCTTGATGTACCGCGCCACCACCAGGCCCTTGCGGGCAAAGATCCGGTACAGCCCGCGCACCGACATCCCCACCTCCCGCGCCAGCCACTCGGGGCACAGCTCTTCGGAGCGAATGTGCTGGTCAATGCACTCCAGCGTCTTGCGGAACACTCGCTCATGGGCGTCGCTGCCCTCGCCCGCCTGGCTGATCGCCGGGCGCAGCAGGTTGATGATCGCCTCCAGCGTCGCCTCGCTTTCCTGCAAGGTCAGGTTGTCTTGCCGGGTAGCCTCCAGAATCAGCTGCCGGGACAGCATCGCCATCGGCGACGTCGCCTCGATCCGGTGCCCGCATTTGACCGGGTTGAAACGCAAGGTCTGCTCCACCAGGTACGACGGCAGGATCAACGACAACTGCCGCGAATTCTCGCTGTAGGTGAAGTCGCTGGGGTGCGCCGCATCGATCAGGGTAATGTCGCCGGCGCGCAACAGCGCCTTGCTGTCACCCTGGGCCATGCCGGCCGTGCCGTCGAGCTGGAACACGGCAAAGTACTTGCCGCCCTCGCCCGCCGCGATTTGGCTGGGGGTACGAAACAAGCGAGCCTGGCAGGCGTCGACAAAGCTGAGTTTCAGCGCGCCGCTCTGGTACTCGCGGATCTGCCCGGAAAAACCATCCCCCAGGATCTGCCCATCGAATGCGCCACAGATCTGATTGATCTGATGGATCCATTGGTCGAACCCATCACAGCGCTGTGCAATTGAAGACATCATGTTCAGGCCTCACGCAGGCTTATTTTTATTCTCTACGCCACATCACTCCACCCGTTCTCCTGAACAGCGTCGCTCCTTATTTCAGGCCTCCGAACCGCCGGTAAAAGCTTTCGCCAACGTCCGGCAACGGGCCGTCGGCAGTTTCCAGCGCGCTGTTCAGCCATTCCTCGGCCTTGGCGTAGATCAACCGGTAAATATTGCGGCACAACTGGCGGGCGGCGCGGCCTTCCCAATCGCCGGGGAGCAATTCATCGGGTAATTGCGGGTCGCGCAGCAGCAGTTTGCGGTACTCATGGATAAGCAGGACCCGTGCCAGGAAACAATCCGCAGGCTGTAGCTGTTCCTGCTCGCGAAGCGCTTGCCAGAGCGGTCGGAACAGTTGGATGAACTCGCTGTAATGGGCCGCCAGCTCCTCGATGTTCCAGCTCTCGCGCACCTGCACCCGCAGGGCCTTGGAGGCCAGTACATCCTGGGCGGTGGTTTCGAAGACGATGGTGTCTTCCTGGGCGCCGAGGTCGAGCAAGGTGGCGTTGACGTCGGCGCGGTCGCTGCGTGGGCAGGCCAGCACGGTCGGGGCAATCGCACCAAAACCTTGCCACTCCAGCTCTTCACGCACTTGTTTGCGCTTGTCCTGGGTCAACTGCGTGAGCATCACCAGGCACCACGAGCCATCCCATGCCGGCACGCTGGAGCTGTAGACCCGCTTGAAGGCCTTGTCGAAGCGCCGACGCCCGGCACCGGTCAGGCTGTAGTAGCTGCGGCGCCCGACTTTTTCGGCAGTCAGCCAGCCTTCCTTGGTCAGGCGGAAGATCGAGGTGCGGATCAGCCGTTCATTGATGCCGATGGGTTCGAGCAACTGGATCAGGCTGCCCAGCCACACCGTCCCGCCGTGGGGTTCGATGGCGTCCCCGTACAAGGTGATGATCAAGGAACTGGCGCGAATCGGCGTCTGCTCCTGGAAGCGGGTAATCAGTTGGTTCAGGGGTGTCAGTGACGACATGGGCGTACCGAGGCAAAAAAAGAGAAAATATACCGTTTTTAGCGGCGTCGGGATGCAGGCGATTCATCTGCCCTTGGGCCGCAGGCCGCTGTCGCTGATGCGTGGGCGATCAGCTTCCGGTGCGCTCAGGGGTGCGCATTCCTGCATCTGCTCCAGGCAACGCTGAGCCAGGCGCTGGTATTCACGGGTGCCGGTTTGTTTCCAGTGCACCTCTTCATCACTGAGGCTGCGCTTGACGCTGGCCGGCGCGCCCATCACCAGCGACTGCTCAGGGCACTCGAAACCGGCTTTGACGAACGCCGCCGCCGAGACGAATGAGCGAGCGCCGATACGGGCGTTGTCCATCACCACCGCATTCATGCCCACCAGCGCATCGGTGCCGATCCGGCAACCGTGCAGCACGGCGCCGTGGCCGATATGGCCGTTGCGCTCGACCACCGTATCGCTGTCCGGGAAGCCGTGCATCACACAGGTGTCCTGCAGGTTGGCGCCTTCTTCGAGGACGATGCGCCCGAAGTCGCCGCGCAAACTCGCCAGCGGCCCTACATAGCAATGGGGGCCGATGATCACGTCGCCGATCAGTACCGCCGAGGGATGGACGTAGGCCGTGGGGTCGACCACCGGGGTCAGGCCGTCGAGGCTGTAGCAAGTCATGGGGATTCCTTTTATGGCGTATTCGCAAAGCGATGCCGATCTTGGCTTATTTTGTATCACATCATTTTTACAAGCACAAAGCTGAAAAAGCGTATCGCTTGAATCATGTGTCGCCGTGGCTTGATACGGTGCCGCTGATAATCGACGTAAAGCCAATAAAATAGAGGATTTATCAGGTATTTACCGACCAGCACAGCGAGCAGTTCATTTTCATCAAACTCAAAACAAGACACACCAAATCAATTTTATCGTTGCGTTTATGTATCACGTTAAAGCTATACTCCGGCAAAACCGGCTGACCACGCCGATCCAATAATGAGCCGGCTGACCGCCGAGCGTGCACCGTGAGGGCCTCACGACCATGAACTTCGAACACATCCTGTTTTCCATCGAGGCCGGCGTCGCCCTGCTCAGCCTCAATCGCCCCGACCAGCTCAACAGCTTCAACACGCAGATGCACGGCGAAGTCCAGCAGGCGTTGAAGCAAGTCCAGGAAAACCCCGACGTGCGCGTGCTGCTGCTGACCGGTGAAGGCCGCGGCTTTTGCGCCGGGCAAGACCTCAGCGATCGCAACGTGGCACCCGGCAGCGCGGTGCCGGACCTGGGCGAATCCATCGAGAAGTTCTACAACCCGCTGATCCGCCAACTGCGCGACCTGCCTTTGCCGGTGATCTGCGCGGTCAACGGCGTGGCGGCCGGTGCCGGCGCGAACATCCCGCTGGCCTGCGACCTGGTGCTGGCAGCACGCTCGGCGAACTTCATCCAAGCCTTCTGCAAGATCGGCCTGATCCCCGATTCCGGCGGCACCTGGACCCTGCCGCGCCTGGTGGGCATGGCCCGCGCCAAGGCGCTGGCCCTGCTGGGCAACCGCCTGAGCGCCGAGCAGGCCGAGCAATGGGGCCTGATCTACCGCTGCGTGGACGACGCCGAATTGCGCAACGAAGCCCTGACCCTGGCCCGCCACCTGGCCACGCAACCGACCTACGGCCTGGCGCTGATCAAGCGCAGCCTGAACGCCAGCCTGAGCAACAGCTTTGACCAACAGCTGGAGCTGGAGCGCGACCTGCAACGCCTGGCCGGGCGCAGCGAGGATTACCGCGAAGGCGTCGCCGCCTTCATGGAAAAACGCAGCCCAAGCTTCAAGGGCCGCTGAAAGGAGCGCACCACATGACCAACCATGAAGCCATGAACCTGGCCAACCAGTGCGCCCAGGCCATGTTCAGCCGCGATGCCGCCAGCCAGGGCATGGGCATGCGCCTGCTCTCGGTGGCGCCGGGTTGCGCACGACTGGGCATGAGCGTGCGCGCCGACATGATCCAGGGCCACGGCACCTGCCACGGCGGCTACCTGTTTGCGCTGGCGGACTCGGCATTCGCCCTGGCCTGCAACAGCTACAACGACGCCACCGTGGCGCTCGGCTGCAGCATCGACTACATCGCCCCGGCCCACCTGGGCGACACCTTGAGTGCCGATTGCCGCGAGCAAAGCCGCTCGGGTCGCACCGGCAACTACGACGTCCGTATCGAAAACCAACTGGGCCAGCTGATTGCGCTGTTCCATGGCAAATCCTACAAAGTGCGCGGCACGGTGCTGGCGCAGGAGAATCCGAATGAATGACGCCTTGATCATCGACGCAGTCCGCACCCCGATCGGCCGCTACGCCGGCGCCTTGAGCAGCGTGCGCGCCGACGACCTCGGAGCGGTGCCGCTGCGCGAACTGCTGCGCCGCCACCCGCAAGTGGACTGGAGCAGCGTCGACGATGTGATCTACGGCTGCGCCAACCAGGCCGGCGAAGACAACCGCAACGTGGCGCGCATGTCGGCGCTGCTGGCCGGGCTGCCGGTGAGCGTGCCGGGCACCACCCTCAACCGTCTGTGCGGCTCGGGGCTGGACGCCATCGGCAGCGCGGCCCGGGCGATTCGCTGTGGCGAGGCCGGCTTGATGCTGGTGGGCGGCGTGGAATCGATGTCCCGGGCACCGCTGGTAATGGGCAAGGCCGAACAGGCGTTTTCCCGCGATGCGCAGCTATACGACACCACCATTGGCTGGCGCTTCGTCAACCCGCTGATGAAAAAGGCCTACGGGATCGACTCGATGCCGGAGACCGCTGAAAACGTCGCCGAGCAGTTCAATATCTCCCGTGCCGACCAGGACGCGTTTGCCCTGCGCAGCCAGCAACGTGCAGCCGCCGCCCAGGCCAGCGGGCGCCTGGCCAGGGAAATCGTCGCGGTGGAAATCCCCCAGCGCAAAGGCCCGGCCAAGGTGGTGGAACACGACGAACACCCCCGCGGCGACACCACCCTTGAACAACTGCAGAAACTCGGCACGCCATTCCGCGAGGGTGGCAGCATCACAGCCGGCAATGCATCCGGGGTCAACGACGGCGCCTGCGCCCTGCTGCTGGCCAGCGCGGAAGTTGCCAAGCGTCACGGCCTGGTCGCCCGCGGCCGGGTGGTGGCGATGGCCACCGCCGGCGTGGAACCGCGCATCATGGGCATCGGGCCGGTGCCGGCGACCCGCAAGGTGCTGGAACTGGCCAACCTGAGCCTGGCGGACATGGACGTGATCGAGCTCAACGAAGCCTTCGCCGCCCAGGGCCTGGCGGTGCTGCGCGAGCTGGGCCTGGGGGACAACGACCCACGGGTGAACCCCAACGGCGGCGCCATCGCCCTCGGCCATCCACTGGGGATGAGCGGCGCACGGCTGGTAACTACCGCCCTGCATGAATTGGAGGAACGTGGCGGCCGCTACGCCCTGTGCACCATGTGCATCGGCGTGGGCCAAGGCATCGCGCTGATCATCGAGCGCCTGTCCGACTAAAGATTCGCGATTCCCGGGGAGCCTAGCGGTATCCTTGGGGCATGCACTCAAAGCCCACGGTGTGCGGTGGGCTGATACACAAAAATAATTCGAGTGAACTCATGAACATGCCTATTCCAAACGCCGTGCTTAACCCTGTGCTGGACCCGCTGGAAACCGCCAGCGTCGACGAACTGCGCGCCCATCAACTGGAGCGCTTGCGCTGGAGCCTGCGCCACGCCTACCAGAATGTGCCGCTGTACCGTCAGCGCTTCGACGCGCTGGGGGTGCACCCGGATGACATCAAGTCCCTGGACGACCTGGCCAGGTTCCCGTTCACCACCAAGGGCGACCTGCGGGACAGTTACCCCTACGGCATGTTTGCCGTGCCGATGAACGAGGTGGTGCGCCTGCATGCGTCCAGCGGCACTACCGGCAAGCCGACGGTGGTGGGTTACACCCAGAACGACATCGACACCTGGGCCAACGTGGTGGCCCGCTCGATCCGCGCGGCCGGTGGGCGACGTGGCGACAAGGTGCATATTTCCTATGGCTACGGGCTGTTCACCGGCGGCCTTGGTGCCCACTACGGCGCGGAACGCCTGGGTTGTACGGTGATTCCGATGTCCGGCGGGCAGACGGAAAAACAGGTGCAACTGATCAAGGATTTCCAGCCGGACATCATCATGGTCACGCCCTCGTACATGCTGAACATTGCCGATGAAATCGAGCGCCAGGGCATTGATCCACAGAAGCTGGCGTTGCGACTGGGGATCTTTGGGGCCGAGCCGTGGACTGCCGAGCTGCGCAGTGCAATCGAGGCGCGACTGGGGATTACGGCGCTGGATATTTACGGGCTGTCGGAAATCATGGGGCCTGGGGTGGCCATGGAGTGTGCGGAAACCAAGGATGGCCCGACCATTTGGGAGGATCACTTCTACCCGGAGATCATCGACCCGGTGACGGGTGAGGTGCTGCCGGATGGGCAGATGGGAGAACTGGTGTTTACCTCCTTGAGCAAGGAGGCGCTGCCGATGATTCGCTACCGCACCCGGGATTTGACGCGGTTGCTGCCGGGGACAGCGCGGCCGATGCGGCGGATCGACAAGATCACCGGGCGCAGTGATGACATGCTGATCATTCGCGGGGTTAATGTGTTTCCCACGCAGATCGAGGAGCAGGTGCTTAAAATAAAACAGCTTTCAGAGTGTTATGAGATACATCTGTATCGTAATGGCAACCTGGACAGTGTGGATGTGCATGTGGAGCTCAAGGCTGAGCATCAGCACCTCAATGCTGAACAACAGAAAGCCGTCTCCAGCGAACTGAGCAAGCACATCAAGACGTATATCGGGATCAGCTCGCGCATCGTTTTGCAGCCGCTGCATTCGATCAAGCGGTCTGAGGGCAAGGCTTGCCATGTGATGGATCGTCGCCCTAAGGCATGACTGCTGCACCTTTTTGGCCCCGCATTTGCGGGGCTTTTTTTTGCTCGTTTTTTGGGGTGGGGGTAGAGCACCAGCAAAATCAAAGGCGCACACGGTTCAAATGTGGGAGCGGGCTTGCTCGCGAAGGTCGTTAACAATGACGCGGGCATCCTGATTCAACGCGGCGCACTCAGGTTCTTCGCGAGCAAGCCCGCTCCCACATAAAGCGGCCCTGTTTTTTGCCTACTGGTCCTGCTTACCACGATGACCGGGAACCCTATGCCGCCGTTACCGTAGCGACAAATATCTGCTCCCTTCCCGCAAAGCGATACAAAATCAAATAACGACACCATATTTTGTGTTTGATATTAATTTCCGTATCGCTTATAAAGTCCTCCATGCCTACGACAAAACACAAGGCGGGAGACCCCCCATGTACGCACAGCTTGTAGAAACCGGAGTAAAGCGCATCAAGGACCTCTCCGAGATGTCCGACCAGGAACGCGCCTTCCAGGAAAAAATCGACGCCGAAATCAAGATCGAAGCCAAGAACTGGATGCCCGACGCCTACCGTCAAACCCTGATCCGCCAGATCTCCCAACACGCCCACTCGGAAATCGTCGGCATGCTGCCCGAGGGCAACTGGGTCACCCGCGCCCCCACCCTCAAACGCAAGCTGCAACTGATGGCCAAGATCCAGGACGAAGCCGGCCACGGCCTGTACCTCTACAGCGCCATGGAAACCCTGGGCGCCGACCGCGACGAAGAAATCGCCAAGCTCCACAGCGGCAAGGCCAAGTACTCCAGCATCTTCAACTACCCCACCCTGAACTGGGCCGACATGGGCGCAGTAGGCTGGCTGGTAGACGGCGCCGCCATCGTCAACCAGGTGGTACTGCAGCGCACCTCCTACGGCCCCTACTCCCGGGCCATGGTGCGCATCTGCAAGGAAGAAAGCTTTCACCAGCGCCAGGGCTACGAACTGCTGCTGACCATGATGCGCCAGGGCACCCAGGCGCAAAAAGACATGGTCCAGGACGCGATCAACCGCCTCTGGTGGCCATCGCTGATGATGTTCGGCCCCAGCGACGAACACTCCCCCAACAGCGCCCAATCCATGGCCTGGAAAATCAAGCGCCAGAGCAACGACGAACTGCGCCAGCGCTTCATCGACCAGACCATCCCGCAGCTGGAGCTGCTGGGCTGCACCTGCCCCGACCCGGACCTGAAGTGGAACGCCGAACGCGGCCATTACGATTTCGGCGAGATCCAGTGGAGCGAGTTCTACGAAGTGCTCAAGGGCAACGGCCCGTGCAACCAGGAACGCGTCGCCACCCGCCGCAAGGCGATTGAAGACGGTGCCTGGGTACGCGAAGCCGCCGTCGCCCACGCCCGTAAAAAACAGAACAAGAACGCCGCCTGATCGGCCACCTGATGTGGAGTTACCGTTATGTCTGAATGGACCCTGTTTGAAGTCTTCGTGCGCAGCAAGCACGGCCTGAATCACAAGCACGTGGGCAGCGTGCACGCCGCCGACACCACCATGGCCATCGAGAATGCCCGGGAGCTGTACACCCGCCGCAGTGAAGGCGTGAGCCTGTGGGTAGTGCCTTCCGCGCTGATCACCGCCTCGTCGCCGGACGAGAAGGACCCGCTGTTCGACCCGGCCGATGACAAGGTCTACCGCCACGCCAGCTTCTACGAGTTGCCGGCCGAAGTCGGGCATATGTGAGGTCGACCATGAACCCTGAAACCGATCTGATCGAATACCTGCTGCGCCTCGGCGACAGCGCCCTGATCCAGGGCCAGCGCCTGTGCCAGTGGTGCGGCCATGCGCCGGCGCTGGAAGAAGAACTGGCACTGATGAACGTCGGCCTCGACTTGGTGGGCCAGGCGCGCAACTGGCTGGAATACGCCGCCGAGCTGCTGGACGACGGGCGCGACGCCGATCACCTGGCCTTCCGCCGGGATGAGCGGGCCTATCGCAACCTGCTGCTGGTGGAACAACCCAACGGCGACTACGCGGTGACCATCCTCAAGCAATTCCTGTATGACGCCTGGCACTTGCCGGTGTTGAGCGGCCTGGCCCAATCCAGCGACGAACGCATCGCCGGCATCGCGGCCAAGGCGGTGAAGGAAGTCACCTATCACCTGCGCCGCTCCGGCGAGTGGGTGGAGCGCCTGGGAGACGGCACCGAGGAAAGCCATAAACGCATGCTCGCGGCGATCCCCGAGCTGTGGCGGTTCACCGTGGAACTGACCGGCGCCGACGACAGTGAACAGCGCCTGCACGCCGCCGGCATTACGCCGGACGCCGCTCAGGTTGCCGCAGCGTGGCAGACCCAGGTCAGCGAAATCTTTACCAGCGCCACCCTGCCCCTGCCGCCTGCTGCGAGCTATTTCTACCTGGATGCACGCCGCGGTTTGCACAGCGAGCACCTGGGAATTTTGTTGGCGGAAATGCAGTTTTTGCCCCGAGCGTACCCCGATGCAACCTGGTGAACTGATCGCCAGCGACCAGGGCGCACGCCCGGCGCAACCCACCGACCTGGCTGCCGCGTGGGCCACCCTGGCGCAGGTCATGGACCCGGAAGTGCCGGTGGTGAGCGTGGTCGACCTGGGCATAGTGCGCGACCTGGACTGGCAGGCCGGCCACTTGCATGTGGTGGTCACGCCGACCTACTCCGGCTGCCCCGCCACCGAAGTGATCGAGGGCGATATCCGCGATGCATTGGAGCTGGCAGGTTTCCGCGCGCCGCAACTGGAACGCAAGCTGACCCCGGCCTGGACCACCGACTGGATCACCAGCAGCGGCCGCGAACGCCTGCGGGCCTACGGCATCGCACCGCCCCAAGGCAGTAGCAGCAAACGCAGCCTGCTGGGAGAAAGCCCGGTGATTGCCTGCCCGCAATGCGGCAGCACCCACACCGAAGTGCTCAGCGAATTCGGCTCCACCGCCTGCAAGGCGCTGTACCGCTGCCGCGATTGCCTGGAACCGTTCGACTATTTCAAGTGCATCTGAGGGGCCAGCGGCCCGCTTGGTTGGAGAACAACAATGAGCAAATTTCACAGCCTGACCATCAAGGATGTGCGCAACGAGACCCGTGACGCGGTGTCCATCGCCTTCGAGATTCCGCAGCATCTGCAAGACAGCTTCCACTTCACCCAGGGCCAGCACCTGGTGATGCGCACCCAGCTGGATGGCGAGGAAGTGCGCCGTTCCTATTCGATCTGCACCGGGGTCAATGACGGCGAACTGCGCATCGCCATCAAGCGCGTGGCCGGTGGACGGTTCTCCGCATTTGCCAATGAGCAGCTCAAGGCCGGGCACAGCCTGGAAGTGATGCCGCCCGCCGGGCATTTTCATGTGGACCTTGATCCCGCTCGCCACGGCCATTACCTGGCAGTGGCGGCCGGCAGCGGTATCACGCCGATCCTGTCGATCATCAAGACCACCCTGCAAACCGAGCCCCACAGCCGCGTGACGCTGCTGTACGGCAACCGTTCCAGCTCCGGCGCGCTGTTTCGCGAACAGCTCGAAGACCTGAAGAACCGCTACCTGCAGCGCCTGAACCTGATCTTCGTGTTCAGCCGCGAGCAGCAGGATGTCGACCTCTACAACGGCCGCATTAACGCCGAGAAGTGCGAGCAACTGTTCTCCCGCTGGCTCGACGTAAAAGCCCTCGACGCGGCCTTTATCTGCGGCCCGCAGGAGATGACCGAGACCGTGCGCGACAGCCTCAAGGCCAAGGGCATGGCGCCGGAGCGCATCCATTTCGAACTGTTCGCCGCCGCCGGCAGCCAGCACAAGCGCGAGGCCCGCGAAGCGGCGCGGCAAGTGGATGCGGCGGTCAGCCAGATCACGGTGATCAGCGATGGCCGCGCCCTCGCCTTCGACCTGCCCCGCAACACTCAGAGCATCCTCGACGCGGGCAATGCCCAGGGCGCCGAGCTGCCGTATTCGTGCAAGGCCGGCGTGTGCTCCACCTGCAAATGCAAAGTCATCGAAGGCGAAGTGGAGATGGACAGCAACCACGCCCTCGAAGACTACGAAGTGGCCGCCGGCTATGTGCTGTCGTGCCAGGCATTCCCGGTCAGCGACAAGGTGGTACTGGATTTCGATCAGCTTTAAGGACACACCGCTCCCCTGTAGGAGCGAGCTTGCTCGCGAAGATCGTTAACGATGACGCGGATAGCCTGAATCAACGCGGCGCCCTCAGGTTTTTCGCGAGCAAGCTCGCTCCTACAGGACGCTGGTTTAACCACAACAACAATAAAAAGGAGCACACCACCATGACCCCCGACGATATCGAGCGCATCCGTCGACATCCCGATTTCATCCAGTTGGTACGCCGCAAACAGAACCTGTACTGGTCGCTGTCGCTGATCATGCTGGTGATCTATTTCGGGTTTGTGCTGTTGGTGGCGTTCTCCCCGGCTACCCTCGGGCAGTCGTTGAGCGGCGGCGTGACCACCGTGGGCATGCTGGTGGGTGTGGTGATTGTGCTGCTGGCGTTCGCGCTGACCGGCTTTTATGTGTACCGCGCCAACCACGTGATCGACCCGCTGAACGACAAGCTCAAGCAGGAGTGCACAGCATGAGCCGGCTGGTAGCGTGGTTTCTCCTGCCGCTGGCATTGGCCACGGACCTTGCAGTCGCCGCCGACGGCGCATCCCGGCCACTGAACTGGAACGCCATCGGCATGTTCCTGGTGTTCGTGCTGTTCACCCTCGGCGTGACTCGCTGGGCCGCCCTGCGCACCCGTTCCGCCAGCGACTTCTACACCGCCGGCGGCGGCATGAGCGGCTTCCAGAATGGCCTGGCGATTGCCGGCGACATGATCTCGGCGGCGTCATTCCTCGGCATCTCGGCGATGATGTTCCTCAACGGTTATGACGGCCTGCTCTACGCCCTGGGCGTGTTGGCCGGCTGGCCGATCATCCTGTTCCTGATCGCCGAGCGCCTGCGCAACCTGGGCAAGTACACGTTTGCCGATGTGGTGTCCTACCGCCTGGAGCAGACCCCGGTGCGCCTGACCTCGGCCTTCGGCACCCTGACCGTGGCGCTGATGTACCTGGTGGCGCAGATGGTGGGCGCCGGCAAGCTGATCGAGCTGCTGTTCGGCATCGACTACCTGTACGCGGTGATGCTGGTGGGCGTGCTGATGGTGTTCTACGTGACCTTCGGCGGCATGCTCGCCACCACCTGGGTGCAGATCATCAAGGCGGTGATGTTGCTGTTCGGCACCACCTTCATGGCATTCATGGTGCTCAAGCACTTTGGTTTCAGCACCGAGGCGATGTTCGCCGGGGCCACCGCCGTGCACGCCAAGGGCAGCGCGATCATGGCGCCGGGCGGCTTGCTGTCGAACCCGATCGATGCGATTTCCCTGGGGCTGGGCATGATGTTCGGCACCGCCGGGTTGCCGCATATCCTGATGCGCTTCTTTACCGTCAGCGACGCCAAGGAAGCGCGCAAGAGCGTGTTCTACGCCACCGGTTTCATTGGCTACTTCTACCTGCTGCTGATCATCGTCGGCTTCGGCGCCATCGTCATGGTGGGTACTGACCCAAGCTTCCGGGATGCCAACGGCGCGATCATCGGCGGCGGCAACATGATCGCCGTGCACCTGGCACAGGCCGTGGGCGGCAACCTGTTCCTGGGGTTCATTTCGGCGGTGGCCTTCGCGACCATCCTGGCCGTGGTCGCCGGGCTGGCGTTGTCCGGCGCGTCGGCGGTGTCCCACGACCTGTATGCCTGCGTGATCCGCAAGGGCCAGGCCAGCGAGCAGCAGGAAATCCGCGTGTCGCGCATCGCCACGCTGTGCATCGGCGTGCTGGCGATCATCCTCGGCCTGCTGTTTGAGTCGCAGAACATTGCGTTCCTGTCCGGCCTGGTACTGGCAATCGCCGCCTCGGTGAATTTCCCGGTGCTGTTCCTCTCGATGTACTGGAAGGGCCTGACCACCCGTGGCGCGGTGACCGGCAGCCTGGCGGGACTGGTCTCGGCCATCGTGCTGCTGGTGCTGAGCCCGGCGGTGTGGGTCAACGTACTGCATTACGACAAGGCGCTGTTCCCCTATTCCAACCCTGCCCTGTTTTCCATGAGCCTGGCGTTTTTCAGCGCCTGGGTCTTTTCCGTCACCGACCGCTCGCCCCGCGCTGCCGTTGAACGCGGGCGTTACCTGGCGCAGTTCATTCGCTCCATGACCGGCATTGGTGCCGCAGGCGCCAGCAAACACTAACTCTCATTTTCCAACCCGGAGGAATCGTGATGTCTCACGCCCCTACCCTGCAAAGTTTTATCGCTGGCCGCTGGATCGGCCAACACGGCGCCCAGGTGCTGCGCAGCGCCATTGACGGCCACGAGCTGGCACGCACTCACGAGGAGCGCCCGGACTTCGCCGAAGCCATCGAACACGGGCGCCGCCAGGGAGTCAGCGGGCTGATGGCCCTGGATTTCCAGCAGCGGGCCCAGCGCCTCAAGGCCATCGCGCTGTACCTGAGCGAGCGCAAGGAACAGCTCTACGCCCTCTCCCACCACAGCGGCGCGACCCGTGCCGACAGCTGGATCGATATCGAAGGCGGCAACAGCACGCTGTTCACCTACGCCAGCCTGGGCTCGCGGGAATTGCCGTCGGGCAATATCGTCCACGAAGGCCCGGCGATGCAGCTGAGCAAGCTCGGCAGCTTTGCCGGCACCCATATCCTGGTGCCTCGTGGCGGCCTGGTGGTGCACATCAACGCGTTCAACTTCCCGATCTGGGGCATGCTGGAAAAATTCGCCCCGAGTTTCCTGGCGGGCATGCCATGCATCGTCAAGCCGGCCAGCGCCACCAGCTACCTGACCGAAGCCGTGGTGCGCCTGATGGACGAATCCGGCCTGCTGCCACCCGGCAGCCTGCAACTGGTGATCGGCAGCACCGGCGACCTGCTCGACCGCCTGCAAGGCCAGGACGTGGTGACCTTCACCGGCTCCGCCGACACCGCCGCCAAGCTGCGGGTCAACCCGAACCTGATCCGCAACTCGGTGCCGTTCAACGCCGAGGCCGACTCGCTGAACTGCGCGATCCTCGCCCCGGACGTAAGCCCGGACGACGAAGAGTTTGAGCTGTTCATCAAGGAAGTCGCCCGGGAAATGACCACCAAGGCCGGGCAGAAATGCACCGCCATTCGCCGCGCCATCGTGCCGGCCAAACATATCGACGCCGTCGCCACCCGCCTGCGGGACCGCCTGAAAAAAGTTGTGGTGGGCGACCCGTCGGTGGAAGGCGTGCGCATGGGCGCACTGGCCTCCCACGACCAGCAGAAAGACGTGGCCGACCGCCTGGAAAGCCTGTTGCAGAGCAGCGACATGCTGTTCGGCGCCCGCGACGGCTTTGAACCCCGCGGTGAAAACGTCAGCCAGGGCGCGTTCTTCGCCCCGACCCTGCTGCAAGCCCGCGACCCGTATGCGGAAGGCGGCGCCCACGACATCGAGGCCTTCGGCCCGGTCAGCACGCTGATGGCCTACGACGACCTCGACGAAGCCCTGGCCCTGGCCGCACGCGGCAAAGGCAGCCTCGTCGCGAGCCTGATCACCAAAGACCCGCAGATCGCTGCCAAAGCCATCCCGGTGGCTGCCGCGTGGCACGGCCGCCTGCTGGTGCTCGACCGCGAATCCGCCGCCGAATCCACCGGCCACGGCTCGCCCCTGCCGCAACTCAAGCACGGCGGCCCGGGCCGCGCCGGTGGCGGCGAAGAACTCGGCGGCTTGCGCGCCGTGAAACACTACCTGCAACGCGCAGCAGTACAGGGCTCACCGACCATGCTGGCGGCGGTCACCGGCGAGTACGTACGCGGCGCCAAGGTCATCGAGACCGAAGTGCACCCGTTCCGCCGCTTCTTCCAGGACCTGCAGATTGGCGAATCGCTGCTGACCCACCGCCGCACCGTCACCGAGGCCGACCTGGTGAACTTCGGCTGCCTGTCGGGCGATCACTTCTACATGCACTTCGATGACATCGCAGCCAAGGAATCGCAATTCGGCAAACGCATTGCCCATGGTTACTTTGTGCTGTCGGCGGCGGCCGGGCTGTTTGTGTCCCCGGCACCGGGGCCGGTGCTGGCGAACTACGGACTGGACACCCTGCGGTTTATCAACCCGGTGGGCATTGGCGACACCATCCAGGCGCGGCTGACCTGCAAGCGCAAGATCGACCAGGGCAAGAAGAGCCCCCAGGGCATTCCGCAAGGCGTGGTGGCGTGGGATGTGGAGGTGACCAACCAGTTGGGTGAGCTGGTGGCCAGTTATGACATCTTGACGTTGGTGGTCAAACGCGAGGAGTGAGTGCTGAAACCAATGTGGGAGCTGTCGAGCCCCGGCGAGGCTGCGATGGGATCACCGCGCCGTACCTGCCAGACCGCGGCGCCTGCATCGCAGCCTCGCTGGGGCTCGACAGCTCCCACAGTTGGTCTCAGTGGATCTCAGTTGATCAGGAGCGTGTATTCGTATCCCGTGACGCCCTGCGTCACCACTGAACAGATTGATTTTTTATTCCGCACGACACACCTTAGCGAATCGTTTTTCTAAAAGGTGACGCCCGCAGTGTCCGATTTTCCGACTCTCAAAACCGAACGCCTGACCCTCAGAGAACTTACACAGGAGGATGCGGTGGGGTTGTTTGCGATTCATAGCGACGCTGAAGCAATGAAGTGGTTCGGTGCCGACCCAATTACCGAGCCTCATCAAGCGGAGCAACTGATCGAGCTGTTTGCCAGTTGGCGCACCTCACCCAATCCGGGGATTCGCTGGGGGATTGAGGACATAGCCACGGCAGCGCTGATCGGCACCTGTGGTTTCTTCAAATGGAATCGTGCGTGGCGCAGTTGTGCCATAGGGTTTGAGATGGCGCAATCGGCACAGGGACAGGGGCTCATGAAGGAGGCGGTTTACGCCGCCCTTCGATGGGCGTTCCAGCACATGGAACTCAACAGGATCGAGGCGCTGGTTCATCCTGACAACGCTCGGTCACTGAACCTGCTTGAGAAAGCCGGGTTCGTGCGTGAAGGAACGTTGAGGCAGGCGGGTTACTGGAACGCAGCTCATCAAGACCTGGTTCAGCTTTCGCTGCTGCGTGGGGAGTGTGAGTACCTTTAGTGTCAGCGCGCGGTCCGGCGGTAAACCAGCGTATCGCGTACGCCGAAGTACTCGCAGCGCCGCGCGCCTTGAAGGGTTTCCACCCATTCAAACCCCGTTGCCTCAGCCAGTCGTTGACTGGATATGTTCGCCGAAGAAGTGGTCAGGCGCAGTGTGTGCCCGCTCAACTGCGAAACCAGAGCGGTCAATGCCTCCCTCATCAGCCCATGACCGGCGTGTGCCTGATTGCCCCAATAGCCAACTTCGTAGCTGTGAATCTCATCGGCCAGCGGCAGCAGGCCGATACAGCCCACCAATGCCTGGGGCTCGTCGCGAGATAACAGGAAATACCGTTTCTCCCCGACAGGCGCATCGAAGTCTTTTGCCGCGCGCTGCAGGCTTTCCTGCGTGTCCTCCCGCGTCCAGTGCGGCTTGCTCCATACGAGAAACCGGCGGTGCAGTGCGTAGCTGGCGTTCAAGGCATCGGCGAGTTTTTCAGCGAGCGCCACGTCGGGCGCAACCAGGGTCATCCGGTCAGTTTGCAGGGTTGTGGGCAGCGGCGCCTGCTGTTCAATGGTTTGCACCCACACGAATCCTTCGTCTTCACTGGGTGGCTCGAGCATGCTGAACACGCTTTTCAGCGCGTCCTCCGGCACCTTTTTGTCGGCATTGCGTTGGGCATTTCGCGATAACGCCAGCTCCAGCGGTGCACTCACCAGGATGCCGATCACCGGGACTGCATATTCCCTCGCGATGGACAGCAGCTCCTCCCGATGACGCCGCGCCGGCAAAGCAGCATCGAAGACGATTGCGCCGTGCCCCAATCGCTCAAGGTTTTCCGCCACCCAGCGAGACTTGCCCGCCCCCTGCACGCCCATGACCACGTACACATGAGTGCCCTTTGCCGCCTGTGACAGCTCGTGCCTCAACCGCGCATACGCGAGCTGCCATGCCTGTCGATTTCGTTCAGGCGTGAATTCCCTGCCGAACTCGGTTTCCAGATAGTCGTCAGGGTTGATCACCAAGGGCAAGTCCATCGACCGATCCTCCATCAAAAAGGCACGTCACCCAAAATCGTCGCGCGGTGCATCACCCGCCTTTGCGGTCGGTAATCATCAATCGCGTAATGCTGGGTAATGCGGTTATCCCAGAACGCTACATCATTCGCCTTCCATCGCCAACGCACGGTGAATTCCGGACGGCTCACGTGGCTGAACAATAACCGCAACAACGCATCACTTTCCGCCGCCTCAAGCTCATTGATCCGCGTGGTAAAGCCTTCATTCACAAACAATGCCTTGCGCCCGGTGGCAGGATGCGTCCTGACCACCGGGTGTGACAGCGGCGGGTGATCCTTCCGGGCTTTTTCGTAGCGCGCCAATGCTTCGGGCGTGCTGCCGAAGCGCTCGGTGGGAAATGATTTGGTCAATTCGTGGGTGGCGGTCAGGCCGTCGAGCAGTTGCCTGACGGGGGCCGATAACCCTTCAAACGCAGCCACGCCATTGGCCCACAACGTATCCCCGCCGAACGCAGGCACTTGCCTGGCCGCCAACACGGAGCCCATCGCCGGTGCGGCGAGGAAGGTCACATCGGTGTGCCAGATGGCGTTGTCGCGGACATCGGTCACGGCGGTGTCGATCAGCAGCAGTTCCGGGTGCCGGTCAACGTGCGGGTAAATCGGATGCCGGTGCAAATCACCAAACCGCGCGGCAAATGCCACGTGCTGCCCGGGGGTAATGGCCTGGTTACGGAAGAACAACACCTGGTGCTGCAGCAGTGCTTGCTCCACCCAGTCGTGTTGTTGATCCGTCAGAGGCAGGGTCATATCCAGCCCCTCAACCTCGGCGCCGATGGTAGGGCCAAGGGGATGAAGCGTCAGGCCCATGATTATTCTCCGATGAACTTGTCGCTGACGAAGGCGGAATAGTCAGGCAGGACCTTTTCGATTTTTCCCTGCTCTTTCAGAAATTCGGCGGTCTTGCCGATTTCCCTGGCGGTGCCACCGGCGAGGTATTGCGCGCTTTTTTGTTCGGCGGCCGTCGGGAACGACGAGCCTTCGAGCAGCTCGGGAATGTCCGCAGCGTTGGCGCCTGTGAGCCGGGCGATGCTCTTCACGGGGGCAGAATCAGCGGTCCAGTCTTTTTTATGCGCGGCGTAATCGGCAATCGCCGCCAGGCTGACCCTGGCAAAATCGGCAACGACCTTCGGATTCTTTTCAGCGAAATCCTTGCGCGCTACCCACACCTCAAAGGTCGGGGCGCCCCAGTTGGAAACTTCGGCAGCATCCGTGAGGATCTTGCCGGTCTTGCGGATTTCACCCAGGGCAGGCGACCAGGTAAACGCCCCGTCGATATCGCCGCGGGCCCAGGCGGCGGTGATTTGTGCCGGTGTCAGGTTGACGATGTTGACTTTGCGCGGGTCCAGGTTCCAGTGCTTCAGCGCGCCCAGCAGGCTGTAATGGGAGGTCGACACAAAGGGCACGGCGATGGTTTTGCCGATCAGGTCATCAGGGGTCTTGATCCCGCTGCCGTCGCGAACCACCAGGGCCTCGGAACTGCGAATCTGCGCGCTGACAATGAACGCCACCAGCGGCATGTTTCGCGAAGCCGCCGCGGCCAACGGGCTGGAACCCAGGTTGCCGATCTGCACATCACCGGAAGCCATGGCGGCCAGGACGGCCGGGCCCGCGTCGAATCTGCGCCAATCGATCTTCTGGCCGATACCTTTTTCATATTCGCCATCGGCGATGGCGCGTTTGATCGGGTCGATGCCGTTGATGTAGCCGATGGTGAGGTCAGCGGATTGAGCGCTTAGGGAGAGGACAGCGAGGCCCACGGCCGAGAGGAGGTTGCGGGCCAGTTTCAGCGTGTTCATTTTTATAGATTCCTGAGCGGATAAGACTTGAACAGCGCGGACTCCGGCTCTCCAAGGGTCAACTCAGTTAGATGATATTGATCTATAAAAAATAAAATAAATAATTTTATGGAATTAGCTTAGAGCTTCTGCAGGAGCGATCAAGCTCGCTCCTGCAGGGTCATGTCACTCTTGGACATCCATGAACTCTTTGGCCCAGCTCACGTAGGTGTCGGGGAACGTGTAGGTGTGGGTCAGTTCGCTGGCGGTCAGGTTTGACGTGCTGCGCGTCAGGTTGCGCTGTTCGCGAAGGCTGTCGTAGGTGGCCTTGATCGAGGCGAAGTACGCGCCGTGCCCGGCAACCACAATCCGCACACCCAATTTGGCCAGGCGTTCGTTGTCATTGAGATGCGGGTTGGCGTAGGTCACCAGCATCAACGGCACCGTCAGGCCTTCGGCGATCTGTTCAAGGTGGTCGAAGTCACGGACACCCACCATGCAGATGCCGTCTGCGCCAGCCTCTTGATACGCCTTGGTGCGATGGATAACGTCCTCCACCGGCAGCACGGCGGCGTTGGTCCGGGCGATGATCGAAAGCTGCGGATCGACCCGGGCCTCCAGGGCCGCCTTGACCTTGCCCACGCCCTCTTCCGTGCTGATGAGGTCGGTGGATTTGCGCCCGAACTGCGCGGGCAGCAGGGTATCTTCAATGGTCAGCGCCGAGACGCCAGCACGCTCCAGTTCCTGGACGGTGCGCATCACGTTCAGTGCATTTCCGTAGCCGTGGTCGGCGTCGGCGATCACCGGAAGCTGCGCCACCCGGCCGATGCGGGTGGCCTGCTCGACGAACTCACTCAGGGTAATCAGCGCGAAGTCCGGTGCAGCCAGGACCTGTAATGACGCCACCGAGCCTCCCAGGATGCCGACTTCGAAGCCCAGGTCTGCAGCGATCCTGGCGGACATCGGGTCGAACACCGAGGCGGTGTGAAAGCAGTGTTGGGAGGCCAGCAGCTCGCGAAACGAGCGCCGTAGATCCTGGTGGGAAATTTTCGACATGTTCACTCCTCACTGTCGCCGTATACGCGGGAACGACCAGTGCCAATTCAAAAGTAAGGCTAGCGTATCACGCCGGAAAAAGATGGTTGATGACGTTTGAGAAACTTATACATCACGCTTGGCGGGGGGAAGCCCGCCGCCATTACTTCAACCGTCCCGCCTCACCCAGCCAGGTTGACGCGCCCTGTCGCAACCATTCGGTGGCGGCGGGATTGTGTTTGACCCGGCTATCCAGGAACGCCAAACCCATGGCCTGAATCGCGGCCACCTGCTTGGGGTCCGGCGCCGGTTCGCCCGCCATCGGGCCGCCGCCGCCAGGTTTGGCGCCGTGCTTGTGCCCTCGCCCCTTGGGCGCGTCGCCAGACGAAGCACTGCCCTTGTCGGTCCTTTTCGCCGGCCGGCTGAACAGCTCGCTCCCGGACAAGGTCTTGTGCGTCGCGCTGTTCAACTCCAGCTGAACACTGCCCGCCGCTGTCACCGACTCGCCCAACACCTCTCGCTGACGGTAAGAGCTGACCCAGTTGAACGGATCTTCATCCTGCTGGCCGGTCATCGACAGCACGGGCGCCGTTATCCGGGCAAACACGTCCGGCCGGGCATCGGCGTCTACATAAGGGCTGAGCAGCAACACCGCCTTGGGTTGAATCCCGACGCCCGGGGTGGCCCCGGGCTCCAGCGCCCCGGCGAGTGCCTCTGCGGTCTGCGCGCCAAAATCAAAGCCGGCCACCACCACCTGGTTCCAGTCGATGGCCGCCAGTTGCGCGTCGCCTTTGGCGGCCCGTGCCCGAACTTCGCTCAGGACTTTCTGCAAGGTCGACAGCCTGTCACGCAGGGCGGCGGCGGAGTAATGACTGCTCGCCATCCCGCGAAAGTCGCCATATAACGCCTGCTGCGAGGCAAAGATCGACTGATCATGGGCGGGTTCCTGAACCGACAACACCGCATAACCGGCCTGCGCCCAAGCCTTGCGCCACGCCACCCCGCCCGAGGCCGGCTCACCCAAACCCGGCAAGTAGATAATCAGCGGCAGGCGCTCATGGGTCACCGGTGCCAGCCACGCAACGTTCACCGATTGCTTGTCGAGCTGCCAGGTCGCGCCCCAGCCGGACGTTTCATAATGGGACGGTTGATACGCGGTGCTCAGTTCCTTGTTGACCCGCTCGCTGAATTCGGCCCGCGGGTTTGGCGGATCGCCCGCACACCCCGCAATCAATCCCAGGCTGCCCACCAGGGCGCTCACCGCCAGCCAGTACCGAGGTTGAAGGTTCATTCGATTCACACCGCCGTTCAGTTCAAGGTAACTGGCAGCCTAACCGACCCGCCGGCGAACGCAGCACCCGCGCAGGTAAAGAATGGGTAAAGCGTGACGGCACGATGGCCCTCTTCGCGGGTCTTTGTTTTATCAAAGCCGGAAAAATTTCAAGGAGACGCCTGTGAGCATCAGAGACAATCCCGAGGACTATCAGGATCTCAAGCGGGCCGTCGGTTTGCTGGAGTCACCCTCCCTGACGGCCAGGCTGTCCGGCATGATCGGCTCCCCGATTGAAAGCGCGGTAAAGGCATTGCCGGGGGTGGTTTCCAAACGGATCAATGGCGCGGTGGCGGCAGCGCTGCATTCATCCGCCGGCGCGGCGCTGAAAAGCCTGGACAACAGTCCGAGAAAACCGGCCTCGACCCGGCTGCACAAGGCTTTTGCGGCCACCTCGGGCGCCATCGGCGGGGCCTTCGGTTTCGCGGCGCTGTTTATCGAGCTGCCGATCTCCACCACCATCATGATGCGCGCGGTCGCCGACGTGGCGCGCAGCGAGGGTTTCGACCTGGGCGACTTTTCGACCAAACAAGCCTGCATCGAGGTGTTTGCCATGGGTGGCACCAGCCAGGCCGACGATGCAACGGAGACCGGTTACTACATGACCCGCAGCTTCACCACCCAGGCCATGCAACAACTGTCCAAGGAACTGGCGGGGATCGCCGCCAAGCAGGGCTCCAAGGCCATCAGCAGCTTGTCCCCGGGCCAAGCCGGGAAATGGCTGG
The DNA here is from genome assembly GCF_058780865.1 of Pseudomonas sp. GP01-A4. Classification (NCBI taxonomy): domain Bacteria; kingdom Pseudomonadati; phylum Pseudomonadota; class Gammaproteobacteria; order Pseudomonadales; family Pseudomonadaceae; genus Pseudomonas; species Pseudomonas sp. GP01-A4. The sequence continues at coordinate 141,278 of NZ_JBYSWF010000006.1, read as the reverse complement.
CGATCCTCATCGATAAAGTCGCGACACGTTTTGGCTTTACCATTTCCAGCAAGTTCGCAGCCCAGGCCGTTCCGGTGATGGGCGCCTTTACCGGGGCGACGATCAATACGCTGTTCACCCACTTCTACCAGGACATGGCGCGGGGGCACTTCATCGTGAAACGGCTGGAAGAGAAATATGGTTTTGAGCCCATCAAGGATGCGTACATGGCCATCAAGGCGGCGCCACGGGTGAACTAGAAGCGCGGAAATGCCGGAAAAATTTTTAATGCCGTGCATCCACTTCGCTGCCCCGCGCGTACATTCATCCGCAGGGCGCAAGAATTAGGGAGATACGCAGGAAGAGATCACCCGGACGCCATACCCTTGAGCTATCTGATGAATAGAAAAACAACATCATAATGATGGCACTGTCTGATACCTTGTTGTACGAACGTAACCACTTTGAGGATTGTCATGGGCGAAGGCGCTCCTATTCCGCCGAATGAAATTGAACGGCTAAAAGAGGTCGCGAAATTTTGTCCAACCGACAGCGATAGTGATGATGTATTTGAAAAGATCGTCGAGATGGCGTCTGCCTATTACAACGCCCCCATCGCACTGATTTCAATTGTCGATAAACACCGGCAATGGTTCAGGGCACGGGTGGGAATTACAGAAACGCAGACACCGCGAGAAGTGTCTTTTTGCGCCTACTCTACCCTGGACAACGCCCTGCTGGAGGTGTCGGACGCAACGCTGGATGCCCGCTTCAAAGACAATCCCCTGGTCACGGGGCCGCCGCATATTCGTTATTACGCGGGCGCGCCATTGATCACGGAGGATGGCTTTACCCTGGGAAGTCTCTGCATCATTGATACTGTCCCCCGCCCTCCCATGAGCGAGCGTGACAGTGCAATGCTCAACGACTTTGCCGAGCTGGTCATGATGCGCATACAGGGCATGCGGTCCCGCAACTTCGTAGACCAACCGACTGGGCTATTCAATCGACTCAGGCTTGAGGAAGATATACGTCAAGCGCTTAAGCTTGAAAACGCGTGCCATGTGTACGCAGTTGACATTATCTCGCCAAAGTTTCTCAACGATATTGTAAAGGCCCTGGGCTACAGCTTTGCCGGAGACCTGGTTCTGGCGATCAAATCTCGCCTGCAAAACCTGTTACCCGCGCAGTGCCTGCTTTACAAAATCAGCCCGACGCGGTTTGGCTTCATCCTAGAGGAGAATCAAACCACCGAGCACATCTGCGAAAGTATTCTCAAGGACTTCAAAAAGCCTGTTGAATGCCACGGCATCCCCATCCTCATGCAAGTCGGGATTGGCGTGCTGCCCATTCACCACTCCGGCCAGCAAGACTGGCTACGCCTGCTGGTGAGTGCGGCAGATGAGGCGCGTGACCGCAAGCTGGGCTGGTCTCTTTATGAACCCCAGTTTGATGCAGCTCAACAACGCGCGTTCATGCTGTTGAGTTCATTGCCGGAAGCGGTCAGCTGCGACAAACAGTTCAGCCTGGTGTATCAGCCCAAAATCAAACTGCCCTCGGGAAGCTGTGATTCGGTAGAGGCATTGCTACGCTGGAACCATCCGTTGCTTGGCCCCATCAGCCCTGCCGAGTTCATCCCCCTGGCCGAAAAAACCGCGTTGATACCGTCCGTTGGATTATGGGTGCTCAAGGCAATCATCCGGCAAGCCGCAGCCTGGAAAGCACAAGGCGTGCGCCTGCGAATAGCGATGAACATTACCGTCAGCGATCTGGAAAGCTCCGAGTTCGTGGACGCGATGATTCATGAGCTTCACCGGCATGACCTTGACCCTGCCGACTTTGAACTTGAGTTTACCGAAAGCATGTTGATGACCAACCCTGAGGAAGTCATCCGGCAACTGCAGCGCGTTCGGCAGATTGGCATAGAGGTCGCGGTTGATGATTTCGGCACGGGCTACAGCAACTGGGCGTACCTGAAGGAACTGCCGGCCACTACCGTCAAGCTGGATCAATCATTGATCAGCGGGCTGGGCAGCAATCAAAATGACAAGCAGTTGGTTAAAACCCTGATAGGCCTGGCGAAAGGGCTCGGCTACCGAGTCGTTGCCGAAGGCGTAGAGAACCAGGAAATCCTCGACCTCTTGATACAGTGGGGATGTTCCGAAGCGCAGGGCTACCTGATAGCAAAGCCCATGACCGCAACGGACCTGGAAACCTGGATAAGCCCAGGCCGCTAGCGAACAGGCCCACAGCGTGGGCCTGTAAACGTCAGGCGCCAGTGTCAGGCCAGTTCAAAGCGATCCAGGTTCATCACCTTGGTCCAGGCCGCCACGAAGTCCTCGACGAACTTTTCCTCGGCGTCGGCACTGCCATAGACTTCGGACAGCGCCCTCAACTGGGCATGCGAACCGAACACCAGGTCGACCCGGGTGCCAGTCCACTTGACGGCACCGGTCTTGCGGTCATGCGCCTCAAAGGTATCGTGGCTGCCGGTGACTGGCTTCCATTCAACGCCCATGTCCAGCAGGTTCCTGAAGAAGTCATTGGTCAGGGTTCCCGGGCGCTCGGTGAACACCCCGTGCTTGCTTTCCCCGACATTGATACCCAAGACCCGCAGTCCGCCCAACAGCACCGTCATTTCGGGTGCGGTCAATGTCAGCAGTTGCGCCTTGTCGATCAGCAACGCTTCGGCCGACACCTTGTAGTGCCCCTTCTGGTAGTTGCGAAAGCCATCGGCGACCGGTTCAAGGAAACCGAACGACTCGACATCCGTCTGCTCTTGGGAAGCATCCGTGCGCCCTGCCGTGAAAGGCGCCGTGGTCTGGCGGCCGGCATTTTTTGCCGCCAACTCAACTCCCACGCTGCCCGCCAGCACGATCAGATCGGCCAGGGAAATCTTTTTGCCTCCCGTCTGTGCGGCATTGAAGTCGCCCTGAATAGCTTCGAGACGCTTCAGTACGCCCGACAGTTGCTCAGGCTGGTTGACCGCCCAGTCCTTCTGCGGAGCCAGGCGCAGGCGCCCGCCATTGGCTCCTCCGCGTTTATCGGAGCCGCGGAAGGTGGACGCCGCTGCCCATGCCGTCGAAACCAGCTGCGAGACCGTCAGCCCCGCGGCGAGAATCTTCTGCTTGAGCGCCGCCACATCCTGCTCATCCACCAGTGGATGATCGACCGCAGGAATCGGGTCCTGCCACAGCAACTCTTCCGCGGGGGTTTCCGGGCCGAGATAACGCGCAAGCGGACCCATGTCGCGGTGGGTAAGTTTGAACCAGGCACGGGCAAAGGCGTCTGCCAGTTGGTCCGGGTTGGCCAGGAAACGTCGGGAGATCTGTTCGTACGCCGGATCGAAACGCAGCGCCAGGTCCGAGGTCAGCATGCTCGGCGCATGCCGCCTGCCGGCATCATGGGCATCCGGAACCTTGCCGGCGCCGGCACCGTTCTTCGGTGTCCACTGATGGGCGCCCGCCGGGCTCCTGGTCAGTTCCCATTCAAAGCCGAAGAGGTTTTCGAGGTACTCATTGCTCCATCTTGTCGGCGTCGAAGTCCAGGTCACCTCCAGCCCGCTGGTGATGGTGTCACCGCCCTTGCCGCTGCCGAAGCTGTTTTTCCAGCCCAGCCCCTGCTCTTCCAGGCCAGCCGCTTCCGGTTCCGGGCCGACGTTATCCGCCGGACCTGCGCCGTGGGTCTTGCCGAAGGCGTGACCGCCGGCGATCAGGGCTACGGTCTCTTCGTCATTCATCGCCATGCGACCGAAGGTTTCACGGATATCCTTCGCCGAGGCAACCGGATCCGGAACACCTTCAGGCCCTTCCGGGTTCACGTAGATCAAGCCCATCTGCACAGCGGCGAGGGGATTTTCCAGGTTGCGCTCACCGCCTCCGGTGCGGCTTTCTTCGTTGCCATGGTTCTGCGGTTCAGCCACCAACGGACCATCACCCGGCTGCTGCATTTTCTTTTGCACGCCGTAACGCTCTTCTCCCCCCAGCCACGTGGTCTCGGCGCCCCAGTAAACGTCCTCGTCCGGCTCCCAGACATCCGGGCGACCGCCGGAGAACCCGAAGGTCTTGAACCCCATGGACTCCAGCGCGACGTTACCGGTGAGTACGATCAAATCGGCCCAGGAAATCCGCCGGCCGTACTTCTGCTTGACCGGCCAGATCAGGCGACGCGCCTTATCCAGGCTGACGTTGTCAGGCCAGCTGTTGAGCGGTGCAAAGCGCTGCTGACCGGAACCGGCACCGCCGCGACCGTCGGCGGTACGGTAGGTCCCGGCGCTGTGCCAGGCCATGCGAATGAACAGCGGGCCGTAATGGCCAAAGTCCGCCGGCCACCAGTCCTGGGATTGCGTCATGACATCGCGCAAATCCTGCTTGACCGCTTCAAAGTCAAGGCTCTGGAACGCCTTGGCGTAATCGAAGCCCTGACCCATGGGGTCGCTGAGGGAGGAATGCTGATGCAGGATCTTCAGGTTCAGTTGCTGGGGCCACCAGTCTCGGTTCGTGGTGCCGCCACCCGCAGCGTGGTTGAAAGGGCATTTCGATTCAGTTGACATGCTTGGCACACCTTTTAGTCATGTTCATCCGTACCATCGCGCCACTGGCGCACCTCAGACATTGATGGCTGAGTGCTGAGATTAGCTTCGATCGCGGAAAACTCTAATAGTCAGAACGTTATCGCTTGATAGGCAGCCTATTTGCGTTGAAGCCATCTTTACCTGCGGATCGGGCGTGCAGAATGGCCATTCACTTCAGAGAGAGGCCGGGTGAACGTCTATAGGAAGGCGACTACCGATGCGTGTGAGAAATGGCAACCCTACAAATCCGAGTTCGTCGAAGAGTAGATAGCGCACCGGAGCCTGCGGGCGCCAAGCGTCTCGCAGAAACGAAAAAGACGCCGAAGCGTCTATTCCTTAAATCGCAGGCAAAAAAAAGCCACTCTATTGAGTGGCTTTTTCTTTGTGTTTGGAGCGGGAAACGAGACTCTAATCTAGCCTCTAACCATTTGATTAACAAAGGTTTTTCCGCTTTCCTATCTCAGGAATGGACGCAATTCTGGACTTGTTCGACCATCCTGTCAACAGCCAGGGGAAAATAATTCCATGCTGAGCTGTGGTGGGCCTGGTACAGCGAGTCAAACAGACTTCCAGTGAGCATAAGCAGCCGCTGATCTGGCGAGGGTCCATGGGTGGTAGCAGCACCTCTCACCTCTCACCTCTCACCTCTCACCTCTCACCGTTCACCGTTCACCGTTCACCGTTCACCGTTCACCGGACACCGGACACCGGACACCTCTCAATTATTGAGTTTTTTCACAAGTACATGAAAACCACCCCCATTTATCGGAATTGATGGCCCTTCTAATCATGAGCCATGCACTGCTATCGCGTGCGATTCCATACACAGTCGAAGCATTCCTTTCCGCCGCTCTTGATGATTGGTGGCGGCTTTAGCGGCAGCTATTGCACGCATTTCAACCGACAAGCAATTTTTATGAACATCCAGCACAGCCAACGGTTTGCAGGGATAGTGGCGTTTGTCACTGGCGCCACGAGCGGTATCGGGCGGTCCACCGCCATCGTCTTTGCGCAAGAAGGCGCAATCGTCGTCCTGGTGGACATCTCTGAACAAGGTACGCAGGAGACGGCACGGGTCATCTAGCGGATTGGTGGCCAATCTCTCGTTGTCGCTTGCGATGTACGCAGCAACGAACAGGTCAAGAAGGCAGTAGAACTCGCGGTAGCGAAGTTCGGTCGAATCGACCTCGCGTTCAACAACGCCGGTATCGAGCAACCGGTGGGGCCGATCAGCGAAGTCACCGAAAAAGACTGGGCGGTCAAAGAGCAAAGCTCAATGCTCTATGCCCAAAAACTGGCGGAGCAGGGATTTGTCATTTTGGCAATCGATCTGCCCTATTGGGGTGAAAACGAGGGACAGCCTCCCAATCTCGTAGCGCCGGAACTGTATTCGGAAGCGTTCAGCACAGCCGTCGATTATCTCGGTACGCAGGAATTTATCGACCGCAATCGCATTGGCGTGTTGGGCATTTGCGGTAGCGGCGGCTTTGCCATCAGTGCCGCAAAAATGGACCCGCGCCTGAAAGCCATTGCCACTGTCAGCATGTATGACATGGGCGCGGTCACTCGCAACGGGCTGAACCATGCGCTGACGCTGCAGTAGCGCAAAGACATGCTCGCCAAAGCCGCAGTGCAGCGCTATGAGGAGTTTTCCACTGGCAAGGGATCTTCCTCAGCTATTTGCCCACAAAGCCGGACGCGAGCACCGATCCTGTGACACGCGAGTTCTGGAACTTCTACCGCACACCGCGCGGGATCGCTATTCCTGAAGGCCGCACACTAGAGCGAGACGCAGAACCGCATGCTGACCAGCGAAGTCCGGTTCGTAAATTTCTATCCGTTCAACGACATCGAGACGATCTCCCCGCGCCCGCTGCTGTTCATCACAGGCGATCAGGCGCACCCCAATGAATTCAGCGAAGACGTCTACAAGCGGGCTACAGAGCCGAAGGAACTGGTCTGGGTTCCCGGTGCTGGCCATGTCAATCTGTATGACAGCGTGACCATGATTCCGTGGGACAAGCTGACCTCCGTCTTCAAAATAAGCACTTGGTATAAAAGTTCATGACTGCTCAAATTTCTGATTTATCTGCGGGCGTCGAGCCCGTACCCCAAGAGAGCGGGAATCAGCCCGCTTTCTGGAGTGGCGTCTTTGCGATGACGCTGTGCGTCTTCGCCCTGATCGCCTCCGAGTTCATGCCCGTCAGCCTGCTGACGCTTATGGCGACGGAGCTTGAGGTCAGCGAAGGCCTGGCGGGCTACGGTATCGCTATCTCCGGCGCTTTCGCCGTGCTGACCAGCCTTTCGATGTCATCGCTGGCTGGCTCGATGAACCGCAAGACCCTGTTGCTGCTGCTGACTGGCCTGATGTGTATCTCGGGCTTGGTGGTCGGACTAGCCTCGAACTATGTGATCTACATGATCGGCCGCGCACTGATCGGTGTGGTGGTCGGTGGTTTCTTGTCCATGTCGGCTGCTGTCGCCATGCGACTGGTGCCGCCCCACAGCGTGCCCAAGGCGCTGGCGATCTTCAACGGCGGTAACGCGCTGGCTACTGTGGTGGCCGCGCCGTTGGGCAGTTATCTCGGCGGCGTCATCGGCTGGCGTGGCGCCTTCTTCTGCTTGGTTCCCGTGGCCTTGATCGCCATGGCCTGGCAGTGGGTCAGCCTGCCATCCATGAAGGCCGAGCCACGCACGGCGGGCTCCGGCAACGTCTTTCGACTGTTCAAGAGACCCTTGGTCACGCTCGGCATGCTGGGCGTTGGGGCCTTCTTCATGGGGCAGTTTGTACTGTTCACCTACGTGCGCCCTTTCTTGGAGACGGTCACCCTCGTGGACGTCACCACGCTGTCGATGATCCTGCTGGTGATCGGCATCGCGGGTTTCATCGGCACCACGCTGATCGGCACGTTCCTGAAGATGGGCATGTATCGCACTCTGGTTTTGATTCCTCTGGTGATGGCAGCCATCGCGCTGGCTTTGATTGCCTTTGGCAGCAGCGTGCTGGCGACCTTTGTGCTCCTGGGACTGTGGGGACTGGTCGCAACGGCGGCGCCCGTGGGCTGGTGGTCGTGGATGGCCAGGTCGCTGCCCAAGGACGCCGAAGCAGGCGGCGGCCTGATGGTGGCAGTGATTCAACTCTCGATCGCGCTGGGTTCGACTGTTGGCGGCATGCTGTTCGATGGGAGCGGCTATCGCATCACCTTCATCGCAAGTGCATCCGTGCTGCTGCTCGCGGCTTTGCTGGCACTCCTGACCTCTCATAAGCAGGCGGCGCACGCTGCTTGAGTGACATGGGAGCCAACAGCCCGGTGAATTTAGTAATCATCTGAGAACGGAAAGTTTACTCCGATCACCGATTCATGAATGCACCTTATGAGTGCCTGTCATTTCTGTCACCAAGTCTCGTAAATATGCGCTGACTAATTGACATCCACCAATGGAGGTTCACTCGTGGAATTGCGACATCGGCAATCGGCGGGGAGTTCGCGAACTTTGGGGAATTGTACCCACGCGGGATGAGGGCACCATGGAAAGAAGAGCTGATGGCGTTTCCATGTCTGGCTATATGATGAATCAGAAAAGGGTTAGATCGCGTCGTACCGCGACTGCCTGACAAACCGGTATTAGGAAGGTGAAAATGGCTGAAAATAGTTGGGATAGAGTGCCAATCGACTCACAAAGCATTGATGCGCCACTATCGCGCGCGGCGGTGTTTCTTACATTAACGGTCGCCGAGGGCCGCGAGTCCCTGCAGGCAGTCGCCCGCGTCCTGGACGGACTCGACGATCTAATCAAGACCGTCGGCTTTCGCGATCTCAACGGCCGACTGTCGTGCATCACCGCTCTTGGGTCGGAACTGTGGGACCGTTTTCAAACCAGCAAGCGCCCGAAGGAACTGCGGCCCTTCGCGCCCATTAAGGGTGCCAAGCACACGGCGCCGGCCACGCCGGGTGATCTTTTCTTTCATATCCGGGCCGAACGCGAGGATCTCGCATTTGAATTTGAGCGCTTGCTGCTGGACCAATTGGGCAGCAGTGTAACGCTGGCCGACGAGGTGGCGGGCTTTCGTTACTTCGACTCACGCGACTTGCTTGGCTTCGTCGATGGGACCGCCAATCCGACTGGCCACGACATTGGCGCGTCCACACTGGTCGGCAGTGAGGATCAGGAGTTTGCCGGCGGCAGCTACGTGGTAGTGCAGAAGTATTTGCACCAAATGCAGCCGTGGGCCGGGCTTTCCAAGGATGAGCAGCAGCAGATCATCGGTCGGGAGATCGTCAGCAATGTCGAGTTGCCCGATGCGCCGAGCGGCCAGAAGTCGCACAAGACCCTCGCCACCATCGTGGACGACGACGGCACCGAGCACGATATCTTGCGCGACAACATGCCCTTCGGCCGCCCCGGCCACCGCGAATACGGCACCTACTTCATCGGCTATTCCAGGCATCTGTGGGTGACGCAAAAGATGCTGGAGCGCATGTTCCTCGGCGATCCGCCGGGCATGCACGACCGTCTGCTCGATTTCTCGACCGCGCATACCGGCGCCGTGTTCTTCGCTCCCGCGCCCCGCACGCTGAGCGAACTCGTGCAGGCGGTGCAAACGTAGGGCGGGGGCGCAGCCCCCACGTGGGCTATGCGCCCTATGCGCTTTCCAGAGCTACCGCGCTGTCCCGGTTCCCAAGCCGATGGACAACAGCTTGCCGAACAGTGGGAACGGCAGGCTGCGTGGCGACTCGTAGATCGCCAGCATGTCCTCGCGCTCGCGTTGGATGGCAGACACTTCCGGCTCCGGTGCCCGGGTGGGCGGTGGAGGCACCTGCGGCAGCTGCTGGAGCGTGATTCCGGCGTCGTTCGGCGTCACGACGAGGGTTTACAGAGGCTTCAGGGGACACAGCGACGGTTGCGGCAGGCTCTTCTTCTGCCATCGCCCGCCCCCCTTGGATACGAATGGTGAGATGCGCGCTGGCAGCTTCCACTTCGCCCTGTTCGAGCCGGTCGGCCCAGTCCTGCATCATCCGGCGGCGCGACTCTACATATTTGGCGTGGTTGTAGGCCGATCTCACCTTGTTTGGGTCGGAGTGTGAAAGCTGCGCATCCACCCAGATCTTGGGGTAGCCGACTTTGTTGAGCGCCGTCGAGATGGTTTCGCGGATGCCATGGCCGGTCAATTGGCCCTCGTAGCCCATCCGCTTCAAGGCGGCATTCAGGGTGTTCTCGCTGATACGCTCCTTGAGGTCGCTACGGTGCGTCAGCAAGTGACGCTGCGCCGGCTTCATCTCGCCCAAGAGGTGATGCACGACTTCGATGGCTTGGACCGACAGCGGTACGATGTAGGGCGGCACGTCCTGCGGACACTTGCCGACCTTGCGCATCTCGCCCTGAAGTTGTTTGACGATCTGCGGTGGAATGATCCACAGGCCGCGATCGAGGTCGAACTGATCCGGGGTCGCCAGTCGCAGCTCGCCGGTGCGCACCCCGGTCAGAAATAGCAGCCGAATGCCGAGCTGGGTTTGCCAGCCACGCGGGTTGTAGAGCCGCAGCTTCTGAAGAAACTCGGGAAGCTCGGGCAGGTGCAGGTGCAGGTACGGGTTGTGGTTCACCGGGGGCTTGGGCTCGACCACCACCCAGAGGTCGGTGGCCGGATTGGCCTCCATACCTTCGACGATGCCCAGGGCGTAGCGGAACAACTGGCCCCGCCAGGTGCGGACCTTCTCGGCCGTGGTGAAGGCCTTGCGTCCCTCGACGCGCGCCAGGACGCCCAAGAACTGAGGCCGGCCAATGTCGTAGATCGACATCTTTTCAAGGCTGGGCAACATGTCCTTCCCGAAGATTCGCTTGATCTGCAACATCGTGCTGTTCCGGCTTTCCTTGAGTTCCTTGGCGCGATGCTCGACCCAGCTATCGAAGACGGTCTTGAACGTATGGTCCGAAGCCAGCCTGACGACGTGTCGCTTCTGTTTGCGGTCGGTATGGGGATTGATGCCCTTGTCCAGGAGCACCCGCGCTTCGTCACGCAAGGTGTGTGCTTCGTGCAGTCCGATTTCAGAGTGGTTGCCCAGCGAGATGCGCTTTTGCTTGCCGATCCGCTCATTGGAGGAGACGCCGATGCATGACTATGAGACGCCCTATCCCCGCCGCCCGGCGGTGATGCGACAACTGGCCTGTTTTACTGAAAATGCGCGCGCGGCCGCTCGCTTCGAAGGCGGCCGAGTGTTGACCCAGCGTGCAGAGATAGCATGTGGCAGCCCGATCGCGCGGTTGAGAGCGCGATGCCGATCTGGAGGCCAAACTTCGCGAGCTCGTGGCATACGGTGGCTCAGGGTGTGTCGGGCAGCCGTTGCTAAACTTGCTCTGGTCGCTGGACGGCGTGGAGGATGCCGACAGGCTGATGGGGCTTACCGCCGGCCGGTGAGAGGAGGTCGAAACTGCAAGGATCGGCTTCGATGCCGGCGAGCGCCAGGGGGGTATCAGAATCAAACACGCTCGATCGCCAGGGCCACGCCCTGGCCGACGCCGACGCACATCGTCGCCAGGCCGCGCCTGCCTCCGCTGGCCTCTAGTTGCCGCAGCAGGGTCAGCACGATGCGTGCACCGCTCATGCCCAATGGGTGGCCGAGCGCGATCGCGCCGCCGTTGGGATTGACGTGCCCGGCATCGTCGGCCAAGCCTAGTTCGCGCACGCAGGCCAGGCCCTGGGCGGCGAACGCCTCGTTGAGTTCGATCGAATCGAAATCATCGATCCGCAGCCCCAGGTGCGCCATCAGCTTGTGGGTGGCCGGTACGAGGCCGATGCCCATCGGGCTCGATTCCGACGCTAACGAAACCAAGCACGCGCGCGCGGTGTCAGCCCGAGCTTCCTGACCTGCTCGCCGGGTGCCAGCAGCAGCGCCACGGCGCCGTCGTTGATACCCGAGGCGTTGCCGGCGATGACAGTGCCGGCCTGGCGGAAGATCGGCTTGAGCCTGGGCAGCGCTTCGGCGCTGGTGTCCGGGCGCAGATGCTCGTCCTGCGATACTTCCAGCGTTTCGCCGCGCTTGCGACCGGGCACGCTGACCGCGACTATCTCACCGTGGAAATAGCCAGCCGCCTGCGCCGCACCGGCGCGCTGCTGGCTGCTGGCTGCTGGCTGCGTAGCGAGAACGCATCCTGATCCTCGCGCGATATGCCATGGCGCTCAGCGACGTTCTCGGCAGTCTCGCCCATCAGCTCTACGCCGTACAGGCGCTTCATCGCCGGATTGACGAAGCGCCAGCCCATGGTGGTGTCTTCAATGATCTGGTCACGAGCGAACGGGCTGGCCGCCTTGCCCAGCACTTACGGCGCACGCGACATCGACTCGACGCCGATGGCCAGACAGGGCTCGCCAGCGCGTATCGCCCGCGAGACCGTGCCGAGCGCATCCAGGCCCGACCCGCACAGGCGATTGATCGTACTGCTGAGCACCGTTACCGGTAGGCCGGCCAGCAGAAGGCTCATGCGAGCGACGTTGCGGTTGGCCTCGCCGGCTTGGTTGGCGCAGCCAAGATAGACGTCCTCGATCAGCGCCGGATCCATGTCCGGGTGCCGCGCCCGCAACGCGCACCGAGGTCGTCGGCGCGAATGCCCGCCAGCGCGCCGACGTAGCGGCCGATCGGGGTACGGATGCCGTCGATGATGTAAGTTTCGCTCATTGCATGTTCCTCAGGCAGCCATTTCTAGCGGCAGGCCGGTCAAGCGCCGCAGTTCGTCCAGCGACACTCCGTCTATGGTCTCGATTACCGTTACACCGTTCTTGCCGACTGCGAATACGCCCAAGTCGGTATAGACGCGCGAGACGCAACGCAGGCCCGTCAGCGGGTAGTTGCACTCAGCTACCAGCTTGCTCTCGCCGGTCTTGGTCAAGAGTTCCATCATCACGAACACGTCGCGCGCACCGATGGCTAGATCCATCGCGCCACCCACTGCCGGAATCGCCTTCGGCGCACCGGTACTCCAGTTGGCTAGGTCACCCTGGGTGGAGACCTGGAAGGCACCCAGCACGCATATGTCCAAACGCCCGCTACGCATCATCGCGAAGGAGTCGGCGTGGTGGAAATAGCAGCCGCCGGTCAACAGCGTCACCGGCTGTTTGCCGGCATTGATCAGTTCCGGGTCTTCCTCGCCGAGTGCCGGGGCCGGGCCCATGCCGAGCACGCCGTTTTCGCTGTGCAGGAAGATTTCCTTGTCGGCAGGCAGGTAGTTGGCGACCTTGGTCGGCAGGCCGATACCGAGGTTGACGTAGGCGCCCTCGGGAATGTCGCGCGCCACACGCGCGGCCATTTGCTCACGGTTCAAACGGTTCATGCGGCCTCCTTAGCGACCACGCGCTGCACGAAGATACCGGGGGTCACGATCGACTCCGCATCCAGCTCGCCCAATGTCACCACCTCGCTCACCTGAACGATCGTGCATTTGGCTGCCATCGCCATGATCGGACCGAAGTTGCGCGCGGTCTTGCGGTACACCAGGTTGCCCCAGCGGTCACCCTTGTGCGCCTTGATCAGTGCGAAGTCGGCATGGATCGGGTATTCCAGTACGTAGTGCCTACCGTCGATTTCGCGTGTTTCCTTGCCCTGGGCCAGCTCGGTGCCGTAGCCGGTGGGGGTGAAGATCGCGCCGAGGCCATTGCCGGCGGCATGGATGCGCGCGGCCAGGTTGCCCTGTGGCACCAGCTCCAGCTCGATCTCGCCGGCATGGTAGGCGGCGTCGAAGTGCTGCGAATCGGCCTGGCGAGGGAACGAGCATATGATCTTGCGCACCCGCTTGTGCTTGATCAGCGCGGCCAGGCCAGTCTCGCCGTTGCCGGCATTGTTGTTGACGATGGTCAACTCACGCGCTCCATGCGCGATCAGTGCATCGATCAATTCGTCCGGCATGCCGGCGGTGCCGAAGCCGCCGATCATCACTGTGGCGCCATCCTGGATGCCGGCCACAGCGGCCTCGAACGAAGATACGGTCTTGTCGATCGTTGACGCGAAACTCCGAAGAAATAGGGACAAATAGGCCTAGGGCTGAAGCAGAGCCCGCGCCTGAGCGATTTCGTCGTCAATGACGCCGTGTTCGCGAGGAGGGTAAATATGTTCGGTCACCCGGGCGCCCATCAGGCGAAAGACATCAGCCGTTTCGCGCGAGCGTGACATCGGCACCCATGAGTCGGTGGAGCCGTTGCTAATCAGTACGGGCATATCGGCCAGTTGATCGCTATGGGCGGGCCATTGCGTCTCTGGCGGACCAATCAGGCCACCGGTGAAAGCAATCAATCCGCCCCAGCGTCGTGGATGACGGTACAGGTATTCGCAGGCCAGACAAGCGCCCTGGGAGAAACCGAGCAGGATGATGCGCTCACGCGGTATGCCGCGCTCCTCCAGCTCGATGACCAGCGCCTCCAAGCGCTCCAGGGCGAAGTCCAGATGAGGCTGGTTGTTTTTCAGTGGCGCCATGAACTTGTCTGGGTACCAGGAATTACCTGCGGCTTCGATGGCGATGTAAGGCACATCCGGCAGGTCGACGCGTTCGGCGATGGCGAACATGTCAGCCGGGCTCTGGGTGCGCCCATGTATGAGGATGACCACCATGCCCACGGCCTCGGGCGCGGGGCCCGAGGCGTAGGTCGGTAGGCGCAGGTGGACGTTATCGTTCATCCTGCGCGCCCTCAGTATTTCAGCGGTTCGAGGTACGCCGAGATTTCCTCTGCCTTATCGCCCAGTTGGGGAGGAATCTGGATGGTCTGACCGAGCGATTCATAAGGTTCGTCGACCAGGAAGCCTTGCGGCTTGGAGACGGTGGCCTCAAACAGTGCGCCGCCTGGAGTGCGCACGTAAATCGAATCGAAATACCCGCGGTCTTTGCGGTCGGACACGTCGGTGTAGCCCATCCCTTCCAGATGGTACTTCACGCTCTTCTGAACGCTGAGGTCACTGACCTCGAAAGCGCAATGGTGGACCGTGCCCTCGCCGTATGCCCAGGTGCCCTGCTCAAGCTGAGGTTCGTGTTGGAAATCGATGATGGTGCCGCTGCCACCTTTACCGACATGGAAGCGAGTGAAGGCACCATCGGTGTTCGCCAGCTTTCCGCTCCAACCGTAGTGCATGAACTCCGCAGAATTTTCCATATCGCGCACGGAAACCGTGATCCCGTGGGTGCCGCGAATGCCGAACCCTTCTGGGATGACCCCATTGGAGTACGGTTTGCGATCGTCATCGGCGATGCCCACCAACTCGTATTCGATGCCGCAAGGGTGCGCGAAGTGCAGCAGCTGCTCACCAAATCGTTCAAGCAGCTCAGGTTTGAACCCATTGTTGGTGAGATGCGTAGCCCAAAAGCCCAGAGACGACACCGGCACAGACAACGCCAGGGTCTTGACTTGGCCTGTGCCACGCTTGGCCTTGCGCCCGGACTGGCGCATGGGGAAACACGTCACCAACGTGCTTTCTTCACCCATGTCATTGCCATAGTACAGGTGATAAATTGGCTCGGCACCATCGTACAGGCCGGTCTTCTTCACGCTTTTGAGCCCCAGCACTTTGGTGTGGAAGTCGTAATCTTCCTGGGCACCGCCGACGTTGAGGGTGATGTGGTGGTGGCGTTGAATGTGCGGGTTGAGTTGCATGACGTTCTCCTATTGTTTGAGCTTTACGAACGAGGTGCTGCGGATTAAGGGCGTTTGCCTTCAAAAGCGTTGTCAAGCAGTTCACGAATAGCTGCGGGTTCTATTGGTCGTGGATTCCAATACGGCGAGGCACAAGCGATCTCCACGGCCCGGCCAATATCTCCCGCTTGTATACCAATCTGCGCGAGGCTGGTCGGTGCGCCGTGCTTGGCGGCCAGATCGAACAACCCGCGCGGCGCGTCGTCCACGCCCAGGGCGCGGGCAATGCGCGCCATTGCCTCGGGTGCTGCCTTGGCGTTGTAGGCGGCGGCATGGGGCAGCACTACGGTGTGAGTCTCGGCATGGGGCAGATTGAAGCTGCCCCCCAAGGTGTGGCAGAGCTTATGATGGATCGACATGCCCACAGCGCCCAGGCAGGTGCCACATGCCCAAGCGCCGAACAGTGCATCGGAGCGAGCCTCGCGATCTTCCGGATTGGCGTAGATACGTGGCAGCGCACGACCGATGGCAGCAATGCCTTGCTCAGCAAGCATGGAGATCAGTGGATTGGTGTCTTTTGCGTAGAGCGCTTCCACGGCGTGGGCGATGGCATTCAGGCCGCTTGTCACGGTCATTTGCACCGGCAAGCCCAGTGTCAAGTCGACATCATAGATAATGACTTCCGGTAACACCTTTAAGGTGCGCTGAGTGGTCTTCAGGCCGTTCTCGGTCTGACCAATGATCGGTGTCGCCTCGGAGCCTGCATACGTTGTAGGAACCACGATCTGCGGCAGATCGGTATGCAGTGCGATAGCTTTCCCTAAACCGATCGTCGATCCGCCTCCCACAGCGACCAAGCAATCCGCTCGTAACTCCTGAGCAACCTTTACAGCTATCTCAGTGACGTCAGTCGGAGTATGCATGACGGCGCCGTTAAACATGCCGACCGAAAACTCGCCTAGCTCAGTGCTGACACGTTCACCCAATCCGCTCTGCTGCGGCGTTGTCAGCACCAGCGCCCGGCGACATCCCAATCTTTTGATTTCGTCACTGATGTTCTTAGACGTACCCGTTCCAAATACAACACGAGCCGGTAACACGTCATAGGTGAATGAATACATGCATGACTCCTCCGTTTCGGAAAATATAATCACGTGTCTAGACACATGTCAACTTCCAGTGCTTACCTGTCTGCAGAGTTTCTGTTTGTTTTGGGGATTCCATCGGCGGAGCGCCTGGGAAGACGTCACGGATCCTGAGAAAAAAATATTTCTAGACGCGGTCGCCGTACGCCCGGCATTTGGTGACCTTGAGGTTCGACAATGCATGTCTTGAAAGTGTGCTTCAGGGAGAAGGCTGGCCTGCAAAAGACTTCGCGCACGAACAACAGCGATCCATTACGTTCGGTCCGTGCCAATCAAAACTCTGAGGTGCCCAGCTCTACGATCAAGCAATAGCAGGTAGTATTTCTCCTTAAACCGCCCTTCCTTGCATGCGCCAAGCTCTCGGACTCGCTGCAGGCCAGCAACTCGGCTTGATGGCCCGCTACGCCAGGGAACCTTGCGCTTGGTGACTGCCCTGGAATAGGTTGAAAATGGTTTCGCGAGCCAGGTAGCGCATCCGGCTCTTCAGCACGTAGGCCGTCGTCATGTCGGTCGTCACGGAGCAAATCTACTGACCGATGCTGACGGGAATTGCCCGTACAGGGTCGGTCGGTATCACTTGAACGCTCCAGCCGATTCAAAAGACCTGATGCTGGATCTGATCGACCCACCAGAGCGGCGTAGTAGTGGCTGCGGGTAGGACGAATCATCCATCGCCAATATCGAGCGTGGCTCCAACCAGCTCTCGGACGGCCTTTCGCTGCAATTGCCCTCTCAGGCTTACCAACATGTGTGCCAATTGAGTTGAAGAACCAGGTCACCGCGCGCAGTTGCTCAAGTAAGCAACTGACCCAAATCGTCGGCAAGCCGCGCAATACTCCACTGATATCGCCCTATCCAATTAGCTTCTCCAACCTTGAACCGCGCGGCACGTGAAACATTCGCGATGGCGGAGTACATGAAAGCACGACAAGCAAACGACGACAGGTCACGAACTCTGCGAGTCGAGGTGTCATGCCTCGGGCAGCGGGCTCAGCATTGCTTCCAATAAAGAGGCCCTGCATACGCTTGAGATACAAGGACACAGGCCTGCCTAGGATCCCACAGAGACCCAGCGCCTCACTTGGCTTCCCCTCCACATGCCCATGCTCTAGAAGCTAGAAAAATCGAGCCTCGAAAGCATGGATGAGCAGAAATCAGCGGTGAACGTTTTTACCCTATCGACGACGAGGTAGGGCGCATCGCAAAAATTTAAATAGACACGTGTCTAGACTAGTGTCAACATCGTGGCCTTGATCGAGACTTTAACCAAGCCTGCATGCTAGGCGCATCATCGCAAGGAGCTCATCGTGAGCACGATTAAAGAGGTGTCACCCATGAAAAGCGTGGATCGGACGTTCCAATCCGCCGAGTCGGCGACTGTGACCGAACAATTCAAAGATGCATTCCGTAATCATGCTGCGGGAGTTGCTGTCATTACGGCCGACTCTGGCGAGGGCCCAACCGCACTGACGGTTACCTCGGTCATATCCGTGAGCGCAGAGCCACCAATCTTGGCGTTCTCACTGTCAGCTTTTTCCGGAAGCGCCCAGAGCATCAAAGCGGCAAATTCGCTGGTCGTTCATTTACTGCAGGCAGGCCAGATGGACATTGCACAGCTATGTGCACAACGTGGCGCTGACCGATTCGGTGATACGTCGAAGTGGGGACGACTAGCCTCGGGGGAGCCAGTATTCCTGGCAGCTCCGGTATGGATTCGGGGCATGATCATCGATCAAATGGAAATCGCTGGATCCACGGTCGTTGCTGTCCAAGCGGTAGAGATCGGGACAGTAGAAGATGCCGGGCGAAGCGACTCTGCTAGGCCGTTGATTTACCATGACCGGTGCTGGCATTCTCTCTGCGAAGTAACGAAACTTCAGGCCTGAATACGCTGGGAGGCGCCTTTACTGATACGTTGTCAGCGTGCGATCCTCCCAGGTTGCCGATTCCCCTTTTGCGAGATTTCATGCGGACTCCACTACCCCCTCAAAAAAAACAGAGAGCCCTAGCTAGTCCACGCCAGAAGACTCGGGCCAAGATTGCGCAGGCGGCGAGAACAGAGTTTCTGGAGGTGGGGTACGAAGCAGCATCTGTCGACAGCATTGTTCGTCGCGCCGGCGTAAGTCGCGCGACCTACTATATTCATTTTACTAACAAGGTCGAAGTGTTGATCGAGATCTGGCATACCTCGATCGATGATGAGATCCTTAATATCATCTCGGACTTTGATGCGCTCGGCGCCTATCCTACTCGAACTGGATTGCACGAGTGGATCGAAAAGGCCGTTTCGTTTTGGGAGAAATCAGCCGACCTTGTTGAAATCACAGAACAGGTCATTGCCCTCGAACCGCAAATGACCCGTCCCTGGATCGAGCGCAACATCCAGGCAGTTGATGCGATGCCCAGCTACTTGAGTCGCTTCACTCCCGAGCAGTTGCCCGTAGCCCGCATGCGGATGGGCATGATGCTTCTGCAACTAGACAGGATGTGCTTTATCCTAAACCGCGGTGAGCTTCCCCATGGGCGTACAGTCTTGCTCGAAGCCTTGACTGACATTTGGTGGGACTGTCTCAAACCTGAGTCGGATGAACTGCGGAAGGACCATTGATAGCATCCCATCCTCGTCTTCTTCGGCGACAAGATTCCCACGGCCCTGGTTCGTTGGTGGGCGCAGAGCGCAGTGGCGCAAGTGGCGTGATATCGTGAATCGCCACCGCTGCACCGATATCACGTGCTCTCAGATAAAATACATGCACAGATCGGTTCCCAGCGAATCTCCACAATAAACGCAACCTCATGGTTGCTGTTGTAAACCCTCGCGAGGGTCTCGTCGAGCACATCACACAAATCTGAATTGGGATCTGGATAGCCAAAAATATGGCTGGTGGCTTATAGCTTCGGTTCTGTTTGCTTGCACCTGGATTAAGCAAGGCGGTAGAGCTGCCGAGCGGAGGATGCCAGCAGGGTTATTAGCTAACCACGATTGCTCCCTCATACGCAAAGCATCGGTTTCTCGGTCATTAGGAAAAAATTCCTCTCCTCCCAACGCTTAGACTCTATTACCAGGAAGCAGGCACTCGTCGAGAGAACCAACGGGTAGCCATGCACATCGCTGTTAGCATCAGCTGGCTACAACCCCTGTCACCGGGACAGTCTGCAACTCCTTCCCGTTGCCCCTCATATACAGTCTGCACCCAAACCTGTGCCTTCGACTAGTCCGTCGGCCGCGCTTGCAATGAGAGCTTCTTGAATGGTTGCTAGGGACGGCAACTACCTATCGCCCCTCGCACAGATCCGTGCGTGCGGAACTACCTATATGGCTTCTGCCTTGGGTACGTGACGCGAAGCGATCCTCAAAGTATAGGTGTGACTCTTGGGGCTTGGTATGTAGTTACGCTTGAAAACGCATCGGCGAAGATGCCAGCGATAAGCTTGACTACACGCTCAGCGTGTCAAGGTTAAGCGCCACATCCGAGGGAAGTGGATTTATGAGCAGGGCGAAACGCTGAACCTGGCACCGGTAGTACCACACCTCATCGAAATGGTTTTACCAAAAGCTGGCCCGTTTGCCGATGTCATGCATGCTAGCCAAACTTCATTAATCAAACTTTGAATTTTGAAATCATCGTATTGAGGTCCACAGCAAGGCGTGACAAGTCTTGGCTAGCAGCACTGGTTTGGTTAGCGCCCGCAGAAGTTTGCATAGATAATTCCCGAATATTGACAATGGCTCGGTCTACCTCACGGGCAACTTTGGCCTGTTCTTCCGAGACACTGGCAATAACCAAATTCTTTTGATTGATAGAGGCAATAGCCTCACTGATAGTTTCGAGAGCCTCATTCGCCGCTTTCGCAACTTCCAAAGTAGTAGCGGCTCGTTCTTGGCTTTCAGCCATTGCCACTACGGCACGCTCAGTGCCGGATTGAATACTATCAATCATTCTTTCAATTTCCGCAGTCGACTCTTGGGTTCGATGAGCCAATGCTCGGACCTCGTCCGCTACGACAGCGAAACCACGACCGGCCTCACCAGCTCGTGCCGCCTCAATAGCAGCGTTTAGAGCAAGCAAGTTAGTTTGATCAGCAATTGACCGAATTACGTCCAATACTTGACCAATTTCATTGATATTTTCAGCAAGCTGCTGAACCTCTCGAGAAGTATCCGAGACGTTATTGGCGAGCACGCTTATCGAGTCTAACGCTTGATTTACCTTGGCGCGTCCCTCGTGCGTTTTTTGATCTGCTTCTCTTGATGCGTCAGCTGTATTAACGGCGTTGCTTGCCACCTCTTCAACGGCAACGCTCATTTCATTTACTGCAGTTGCTGCTTGGTCAATTTCAACACTTTGCTGGTTAAGACCCCGATTGGTGTCCTCAGTTACAGCATGAAGCTCTTCCGACGCAGATGCCAGTTGATCCGACGAGTTTGAAATCTGATGAATTGTGTCTCGTAAGTTATTCTGCATTTTTCGCAAAGCCATCAGCAGTTGTGCTGGCTCATCCTTCCCACTTACTACAACCTCTTGAGTTAAATCACAATTTGAAACACGATTTGCGACGGCTATAGCATCAGCCAATGGGAAAACGATACTACGAACCAGCAGTACAGCAATCACAACTACAACAACCAACATTACAATTATCGACATAGTAATGATACGCGTTGAAGCACCAAAGGTATCACTACTAACTTGAGCGCCAGCCAAGGCTCCGTCCACATTGAATTTATTTAGGCTTTGCATTGCAATCATTAACGCATCAGCATACTGATCCAGAGGCCCATTTATCACAGTTGTCTCATTTTCGCGCTGTTCAGATAGGTTCGCGCCCAACACTTGATCTTGATATTCTTGATACGTGGAAAGAGCGGCGGAAAATTTATCAAAAAGAACCCTCTCCTGCTCCGTCCGGATCGTCTTTTCGTAAGATTCAACTTGCCTTCCTATTGATAAATTCACATCCTTAACCATTTGAAATATTTTTTCTCGCTCAGCTCTGCTTTCAAGCATTACGCTTCGCAAAGTTAATGCTCTAATCCAGCCGACCTGAGCACCTATATCCCCCAAAGAGATCATTGAAGGTAACCATGCCGTACGAATCTCATTGTTCGCGAGATCCATTTTTTTGGTCTGGAATAGAGATATTATCCCCACTGCCAAAATAAGAATTGCGATTATAGTAAAAATCGCCGCAGCACGCTTACCAATGCTCAAAGCTCTTAAATTCATAATTTTTATCCTCGTATATCGGCTCGTTAATAACCCAACGTCGGCTGCACCCCACCTTCTCTCTTAAACGACTACCCAACCCAAATACGCAACCCTTTAGAGATTTACACCATCAACAATCAAGCTATTAGTTCATTGCGCAATGAAACCCAGACTCGATCTCCGACAGCTAAGTCGTCCTTGACCAAGAAAAATCTTTGCTTAACAAAACAGAAACACAACTCTCGCCACTCGTTCGAGTGCATTACCGCAGTATCATCGCCTTTAGCTACGAAGCGGTATCAGCTTTTCGGAAAAAGTTACAACCGCATCGACGATGAATCACTGCTGATTTTTATCTCTGCTTATTGCTTGCTAGATCTTGCACAGACTTCAAGGTACCGGGGAGGCACTTGACAAGGTACGCTCGACGCCATGTGACTTGCCTAAGGACACACCTACCACGATCGCAATAAGGGCAATGATTGCCAGTATCGAAAACGCCATCGTAAATCCCGCACTACGATAGATAGGAAATCCGTCAGAAAAGGACACCATCTCGGTACCGATGATTGAGAATGTCAGCTGGGTGCCAAGTGTTCCGGCAACTGACGTTGTTGCGCCTAGTAACGCCGCACAAACGCCACGGAACTCAGCGGGCACCACCGTCACGATCAAGATGGGACAGGCTGCTAGAATCATACCTCCCAGCCCCATCAGCCCATAGGCAATGACGTAATGCCATGAGCTGCTATGAAGGCAAGCAAAAAATACTGATGCGGCTACCAGGCAAATACCGCCGATGGCGATATGTACAGCTGGCTGGATACGGTGCGAGGTCGCACCAACCCAAAGCCCACCTAGAACCAATAGCGTACCACCGAGCAGCGTATGGAAGGCAACCTGCGTTGCGTTAACGCCCAAGCCGTAGCCTATTCCGAGCGACGGGGGCGTCATCAGCATTAGCGGGAAGATGCTGGCAATGCCGGGGATAACGGTCATGGCAGAAGCGGCAGCCAGCATGAGCTTTAGTACGACCGGATTGGTGAGCACCCGAATGTCGACAAGCGGTGCCGAACAGACCCTCTCCCATGCCACCCATGCTCCGATCAAGACCAGCCCTGCGGCGCTGAAAATGAGAGTTTTATTGCTTGCCCACCCCCACGACGGCGCCATGTCCAACGCGTAGAGAATACCTCCCAGCCCTGCACCGAGAAGTACTGCGCCGAACCAGTCGGCACTCCCCTTGGCACGCACCGTCGTTTCTGGGACGAATAAGATCATTAGAATCATACCCGCCAGAGATAACAGCACCATCGGCCAAAAGATCGACATCACCCCAAGCGTGTCGATCATTACCCCGGCGATCAGGGGCCCGACGACCGTGATAAGGCCCAAGCCATTGGTAGAGGCTGCAATGGCAATGCTCCTCAGTCGTTCGGGGAAAATATCCTGTATCAACGAATATCCCAATGGTAGGAAGGCCATCGAGACACCACTCAGAGCGCGCCCGAACAGCATCGCTTCCCAAGAACTCGCCGTAGCGCTAATGATTGATCCGACCGTTGCGATAGCTGAGAGCGCCACCAGAATACGTTTCTTACCGTACAAATCCGCCAACCTGCCAGCGAGCGGAGTGACGATGGAGCCGACCAGCGTGGTCATGGAGAGTACCCAGACAATGTGCGGGGTTTGGAAATGCCCTCCCAATTTAGGTAAAGCTGATGCAAACAACGCGGTGGCCAGCCCTGTCTGTTCGGTCAATAACAGAAGTATGACGAGAATGCCAATCCAACCGCTGGTGCTGCGTGGGGTAAATTTTGTCGTACTCATATGAAGCTCCTCAGAGAGCATGTATGCGTGGCATCAAAGACCAAGCGCTTGGCCGACATTCCAACCCACCGTCAGACGGACCATTAAACCGTCATCAAGTTGCTCGGTCGACGAAGACCGGAACAACCCATAGGCATTGGCAGTATCGTCTGGATTGAAGACGTAGGAGAGTCCCGGCTCAACGAAAAAACCATGAGACAGCATGAAGTTATATTTCGCACGTATAGCGACACTGGTCGACTTTGCATCGGGGACCATATTTGTGACGAAATCGTGGTAGCGGTCCGATAGTTGGCTCATCGATACGGCAACGCTGGCGACATCCATCGGGCGATTGAATGGACCGATATAACTGGCACCGGCTTCGGCTGACCGCTTGAAGGGACGTTGCTGAACACTCAATACTGAGTCAGGATTGATCAGTTGGCTGTACGATCCGTATAGCATAATAGACTCTGGGAAGGGAGAGTTCCCTTCACCCCCGTCGGCCCGCCACACCGTCTTGCGTGCGTTAAGCATGAACCCCGTGGTGCCATTTGCATGATCACCACTGCCATCGTCGGACACTAGGTCATAACTATTGTTGAAGATAGTGGCCCAATAATGCTCAGGGTAGCGAACCTGGGAAAAGTCGGTTTCATAGCCTATTTCGAGGTTCGTATTGTTGGCGAGACTATCATGTGTACTCCAATTGAATCCGTGTTTCTTCTCCAGGTACTGGTTTAGATCGAGCTGGAAGATACCGGCCTTGGCATAAATGCGATCGGTAAACTTGACCTTTGCCATACCGGCCCAACTGCCATACGGCGGCGGCAATGAGCCACTTGATTTTTCGAAGACTGGGTCGACGCAATCGACCTTGAGCAGACAGTCCAGCGTTCCTTTGTGATAGAACTCGACACCTGCGCTGAAACGGCCGACGGTAAGCTCTACCTTGTCATCGAACAAACTTTGTCGATAGGCAAATTGGGACAAATATCCCGTAGAAATATCGCTTTGCTGTTGTCCAGCATACATTCCACCGGCAGCACCGAAGTAATCACCCGTCGGAGACGTTGCATCGACGTTACGATTTGCAGGAAAAAAAATATATTGGAGAAGAAATGTCCCGCCTGGTACTCCCAGACTTTTCTCAAGATCAAAGTCCGCACCGGCTAGGATGTTCGTGGACAGCGCCGATTCACCTTCGCGCGGTCCCACAGAAACGTTCTTGATAAAGGTATTCCACGTAAATAGGTGCGGAGTTATCCCTGCATCCTTGAGATTCGCACCGATATCTGCGAACGGGGCCTCGGCGTGAACGACAGAAGTTTGCAGCAGCAGACCAAACGAAAAGCACACGGACATCATCCCAGAAGCTCGTAGCCCCCAAGGCTGGATCTTATTTTTATACATGGTTCCCCTCCCAGGGATATGATGTATCGCCACCATTTCTGTGCGGCGATCTGTCGCTTAATGAACCGAGCAAATTCCTCTTTGTGATTGGACTTGAGCGATAGCGAGGACCTCAATCCGCGAAAACGATCCCGCCATCGATATGCACATGCTGCCCGGTATAGAGACGAGCTTCGTCCGAGCACAGGAATGAGACCGTTCCGGTCAAGTCACTGACCTGGGTCAGTGTCTTGATTGACTGCTGGGAAATGACAGCGTCGAGCATCTCCTGAGAAAGTCCCATGGCTTCGAATCCGGGCGTCTCGACGATGCTAGGGGCAAGGGCGTTGGCTGTAATGCCGTCGACACCCAGTTCTCTTGCCAAGCCCCTCGTCAACCCAAGGACGCCGGCCTTCGAGGTGATGTAGTGGATCCCCCCCGGCGGCGCCACGTTGACCACCGACGATGACATGTTGACGATCCGGCCCCAACCGTTCTCGCGCATCTGGGGGACAAAAGCCTTGGCCGCATAGAACATCGAATCGAGATTGACCGTCATAGTCTTGCGCCACAACTCCGGCGTCAGCTTGTCGAACATAGTCATGTGCGGATGCAAGCCGGCATTATTGACGAGGATATGTGCGGGGCCAAAGTGCTCTACGACCTCTTGGGCGGCAGCGGCCAGCGCGTCGAAGGACGACACATCCGCGATGAGCCCAAGAGCTTTACGGCCTAGGCCCTTGACTATTTCGCAGGTCTCATCTGAAGGTGAGAGATCAATCGAAACGATGTCTGCGCCGTCTTCGGCCAGCCGTTTGATGATGGCTTGTCCAATCCCGCGGGCCCCGCCAGTGACAACCGCGATCTTTCCGGTCAAATCACGCATGATCTGGTGTTTCCTCTTATTAATTATCACCACAATCTGAGCCTGCCCGCTCGCTAGCGGCAGCAGGTGCTGCCGCTAGCGAGTCGTACGAGGCCGATCATTAGAATTTCAAGCGCCCTGCCCGCCATCCACGACAAACACGGACCCGGTGCAAAAGGAACTTTCCTCGCTCAACAACCAGGCCGCCGCAGCAGCTAGCTCATCTGGCTCGCCAAAGCGTTTGAACGGCATTTGCTGTTCGAATCCTTCGAGCAGCTCCCTAGGGTTATCCATCAGCATCGGTGTAGCCGTGGGACCAGGTAGCAGTACATTCACCCTTACCCCTAGGGGAGCCGCCTCCAGCGCGGCAGTACGAGTCATCGAGATAACTGCGGCTTTGCTAGCTGCATACGCGCCTTGCTGCGCGGCGCCACGCAAGGCCAGGCCTGAGGCGGTGTTCAGGATCACTCCGGGCGTCCCACTCGCTCTCGCCAATTGCAACATCCGCTGCATGCCAAGCAGTGTCCCGACGATGTTGACTTGCAGAATGTGCTCGAACGCAGCCAGTGGTATATCGACCAGCTCACCGTTTTGGCCGGTGGTCCCGGCGTTGTTGTACAACCCATCGACCTGCCCGAAATAATCGAGTGTGGTGTTGAAATAACGCTCGACGTCAGCTGGATTGGCGATATCAGCAGTGATCCCCCGCACCTGCTCAGGATCGAAGTCGCGAAGCGCCGTTTCCAGAGCCAGCGGCGATCGATCGACAACGGCGACCTTGCAGCCCTCCTGGACCAGGCGATACACGGCGGCGAGCCCAATACCCGACGCACCGCCAGTCACGATAAAAACCTTGGAAGCGAGTCCTTGTAATGCCATGGCCGCCTCCGCTTACCAAACCGAGTTACGTTCGCCGATCTGCACGGCACCGATACGCTGGGCCATGAGTTCGAACTGAGCGGTGGTGTGCGTGCGGTACATTAGTACGTCCCGCATATAGCGCTGCATCGGCTGCCCCTTAGTCGCTGCCGAGGAGCCTGCGGAGCGGAACAGCGTTTCAACTGCTTCACAGGCCATCTTTCCTGCCTCCTGGAGCAAGCCGAAAACGTCGATATCGCTCTTTCGATCGAAGGGACGAATGCCGTTAACCGCATCGGCACAATGCTGGGTATAGACATCTGCAGCATGCAGTACCAGCGCCTCGGCGGCATTGGTCTTCAGCACGGCCGTTCCAAGATCGCGTTGGTACATCGGGTCCTGAACACGCGGCGTGTATGGCGGCATCGGGATAGCCTTACAACGCATCAGCCGCATGAATTCGTCAATGGCGGCTCGTGCAGCACCAACTATGCAACTAACAAGCTCCAGGTTAAGGAAGCCCTGTGATACACCTAGATACATCGGATTGTGATGCAGGCGTGTACCTTCGGACTCGGACAGCTCGGCCTCGGCAAGCCAGTCGATTTCGATCGCGAATTCGCTGGGCACGAACTGATCGTCGACCACGACGGTGTTGGATCCACTGGCGCGCATGCCGACGACCTTGTCACCGCCCCAATCGTCGAGAATCTGAAACTGGCCAGCCGGTATCAGAACCTGCAGGAAGCGTGGCGCTGCTCCTGGGGCAGTATCATTCTCTACCAACTGAACATTGACTGTTGCATGAGTGGAATAGGGAATGCCGGACTGGTAAGGCGAACGAGCCTGAATACGGTATCCACCTTCGACCGGAAATGCCTTGCCTGCCGGCACCAGGGAGTGGGACGCGCGGAAATAGCCCGCCTCATCGTTGAAAACCTGGTCTTGTGCTGTCTTATTCCAGCGCGCTGCGGTAGTGAGTGCATGGCCATGACCAAGGCAGAGACACCAGCCAGTTCCGGGATCACCTCGTCCGACCTCAATGATCACCTTGGCGAAAGTCCGCAAGTCGGTTTCGTAGCCGCCATACATCTTCGGCGTCAGCATGTGATAGAAGCCAGCATTCAAAAAAGCTTCGTGCATCGCCGACGTATAGCGGCCAAGTCCTTCGGCTTCCTCTGCCTGCGCGCGGATAGTATCGCGTAGGGCTAGGGCCCTGGACACCAGCGTGTCCGCATTGGGTATTGCTTGCTCTCGGGTTGCCTGCACAATGGGTAGTTCGGCGGTAGACTTCAACGGTTGATTCACCGGCATGTCACGTTCTCCTAGGGTTGTCGCATGTGTATGGGGTTGGGAATCGTTTCAGGCAAAGGGCATGAGCGTCGGACCGATAACGCTCCTCGTACCTGCATCGCGCATGGCATCCAACAACTGAGTCAGTGGATAGCGGCGGTCAATCATGCCTACGAGATCAAGCTTTCCCCGCTCAGCCAAGCCGATGAGCCATGGCAAGTCGCGACGTTGGTCTAACGAGCCATACTGGCAGGAATGAACTGTCTTACCGGCCAAGGCGAAGGGCAGCGCTGGAAACGTGATCTTTGCGGTCATCATGTCCAGACAGACGCTTGAAAACGTCACATGGCCGGTCGCTCTCGCCATAGCCCAAGCCTGCTCGATCGCATGCGATTCGGCCGCCGACTCGAAGACATAATCAGCACCGCGGCCTTGCAACATGCCACCGGCATCCTCTGACAAATCGAGAACTGCCTCGACAGGGTCAACCTGGGCTGGGTCAATACTGTGTGTGGCGCCAAATCTCATCGCCAATGCGCGCCGCTCGGGGAGTGGATCGATAGCGATTATTTGCGCAGCATCAGCGATCCGGGCGCCCTGAATGTAGGCCAGGCCAACCGGGCCACAACCGACTACTGCAACCGTACTACCGGACTTGATCGGTGCGGTGCGTAGCGCGGCGCCGACACCGGTACCCACCGGGTTTGCTAGTAGTGAGAGCTGATCACTGGGTAGATCAGTCTTGACAGCGGTGAGCTGAGTTTCAGGTACGACGGCCAGCTCGGCAAAACTGCCGACACTGGCATTTGGATAGATCAGGGTACCGTCCGACAAGGTCGCATGGGCCGGACCGACGAACACCATAGTGGCGCACTGATCCGGACGACCGTGCAGGCAGAAATAGCATTCTCCACAGTTGGGTGTACTTGTGACGATGACACGATCGCCAATCTTGACGCGGCGCACATCACTTCCAATCTTCTCTACCGTCCCGGCTGCGGCATGACCGAGGACCTGCGGGGCAGGCCATCCAACCTGGATGGGATCGAACGCGAGCAATAGATGATCCGAGATCGACACATTTGATGCCTCTACACGCACCACGACATCTCGAGGCCGGAGAGGCAATAGGGAGGCCTCTTCAATGGATATGGCGGGCTCTTCTCCAGCGCGCCAAACAGCTGCCTTCATAGATCTCTCCTCTCAATTTATTTTTATTTTCGCTACCAAAGGCACGCGACTGACCCGAAATATATACAACTGTCTAGACATTCGTCAATCTCGATGTGCAACATTCTTGCTGCGCGTCGCGATAGGGGCAGGATCAGGAAACTGGACGCACGCGAGCCATCACTTAGCCCGCGGGACGTGCGCACAGTGAAGCGGGGGAACTACCCCGCAGCCAGGCGAATTTCTTTCGGAATCGCGAGATCGCGATCTTTCGTACAAAAGCGGAAGTTTTCGCCAAAATCCGGAGTCCAGATGGCGTTGTCGAGATCATTGCCGCAGGCCCCGATGAGGAGAATTTGCGTGGAGGGGCCGGTATCACTTCCAGAACTCGCGAGGTGGCGTCATACCGCAGCAAGCGCCCACAGTGGCACTCCAGGAATCCAGAACAGAATGCTGTCGGTGTTCACTGTGTTTACCAAGGAATACATCATTGAGGTGCCGATGATCCGGCATAGGAGGAAGCCGGCACCTTGGGCTGCGGGAGCACCGCGTGATACAGGCTGCACGCCGACAACCTACCGGTGTCGGGTGAGACGATACTGATATGGAGTTCCGCTCACGTCGGTCCTTCCCCGATTCACCTCAAACCTCTCATACTTAAGAGCACCGCCGAGGCGATGAACCGCTCGATCGTGCAGGATAGAATTGCCGCCTATCATCAGCCCGACGTTTTCTTTCTAGGAAGCTAGGGCCGTTTAGATACACTTGCCGACTAAGCCATTTTGGCAAGGCAGCCATGGCAGGCCTTGAATCGCCCCGGGTTTCCTAGACACTCTCCAGGCTCGCTGCGTAACGCTTTTCAAACTCTACCGGTGACAGCTGATTGTTGAAACTGTGGCGTCGTTTTGGGTTGTAAAACATCTCGATGTAATCGAACACATCATCCCGAGCATCCTGGCGTGTAGTGTAGATTTTACGCTTGATCCGCTCCCGCTTTAGCAGCTGGAAAAAGCTCTCCGCCACAGCGTTGTCGTGGCAGTTACCTCGACGACTCATGCTGGCTACCAGGTTGTTAGCTTTCAAGAAGCTTCGCCAGTCTGAGCTGCTGTACTGACTGCCTTGATCCGAGTGGATCATCACCTCTTGCTTCGGCTTACGTCTCCAAACCGCCATCAGCAGTGCATCAATGGCTACGTCGCTGGTCATCTGCGACTTCATTGACCAACCAATGATCTGGCGTGAAAACAGATCGAGCACCACGGCCAAATACAGCCAGCCTTCATATGTTCGGATGTAGGTAATGTCTGTGACCCAGACTTTGTTGGGTTCTCTGACATCGAATTGGCGCTTCAGTAAGTTCGGTGAGGCAACGGCTGGTTTACCGCCATATTTTCCCGGCCTCCGTCGATACCCAGTCTGAGAACGTAAACCTTCAAGGCGCATCAACCTAGCTACCCGGTGACGGCCACAGCTCTCACCAACCTCTCGCAGGTCATCATGGATCTTGCGATAGCCATAAACACCACCGCTTTCCAACCAGGAGTGTTTGATCAGTCCAAGCAGTCGCTGATCGTCCTTGGCTCGCGCAGATTTTGGTTCTGATAGCCACGCGTAGTAGCCGCTGGGATGAACCTTGAGCGTCAGGCAAAGCCGTCGAATCGCGTAATGACCCGCTTGCTGCTTAATAAAGGCGTACTTCAGCCGCACTCCTTGGCAAAGTACGCGGCGGCCTTTTTTAAGATGTCTCGCTCCTCCGTCACCCGTTTCAGCTCGGCCCGTAGACGACGAACCTCAGCGCTCTGATCATCCTCCTCAACGCGCTGTTCCTGGGGCTTGGTGTAGCGCTTAACCCAGGCATAGAGGCTGTGCACGGACACACCCAATCGTGCAGCCACCTCCGAGACAGGAAGCTTCTTTTCGGTCACTTGTTTGACCGCCTGGATTTTGAATTCTTCGGGATATCGCTGGTTGCTCATGGCACCTCCTAATGGGCCTCATTTTAAGGCTTGGAGGTGTCTACGAAACTAGGGGCGATTCACCTGTGATGTTTGAATGCTTTACCGTGCGATTCTACAGCTGGCTTGCCAGATATCTATGCTTCGACAAAATGATCGACTGAGTGCATCACTTCATAGACGTAAACCAACATACAGCTACGGGAAATTTATGGATCACGAAGAGGCCTACTGCAGCGTTGACCAAGATGAGCTTGATAGATGTGGCCTGGCCGCATTGATCGCGGCTCAGGATAGGCGGCTGGCATTCACCAACGTCGATTTCAGTGGGCAAGATCTATCGCGTCTAGATTTGCGTGGTGCGCGCTTCGAGCGATGCCTTTTTGCCAACAGCGACCTCACTGCCGCGAAGCTGGATGCCACCCAGTGGCTCAACTGCCGTGGAGCTCAGGTAATTTTCGCCTCGGCTACGTTGACCGATGCAAAATTCCAACGCTGCGACCTCAACAACAGCAAATGGCAGCGTAGCAAGCTGGCACATGTCAGCTTCGAGGCGTGTAAGCTCACCGGTGCCAACTTTATCGATGTGTCCTCGCTGGGGCTTCAATTCAACGATTGCGTACTCCGCAGCGCCTGCTTGCCGGGCATTTCGTTTTATAAGAGCGAGTTAAACAACCTGGACTTCGCTGAGGCTGACCTAAGCCACTGCGATTTTCGCAAGGCCGTATTTGTCAATGGAGGCAGTCTTTCACTGGCACGGGTTAATGACGCCCGCTTCGATCAGGCCGATCTGCGGGAAGCCAGCCTTGATGGGCTTCGCTTAGTCGATGCTAAACTGTTCAAGGGGGCGATCATTTCCCGCACGCAAGCATCCATGCTGCTCGGCGGGTTGGGGTTGACAGTGCTCTAAACAAGCGTGGGCTACGGCAAGTAGTCCATCGGTGACGGATAGCATTGTAGATGGGCAGGTCGCTGTCATAGAAATAACGACTCAGTGCTGTCCCCAAAACCCGCGCCAATGATTCTCGGTCGAGGTGCTTGGCTGATTCGGATGTGGTGGTGTCGTGGAGCTTTAGTGGCGCTCAGTCCCTGCGTCACCCCCGTCAAAATCCTCATAGGCCAGCTCGAATCACTGTTTGAACATCGGCCTGCAGCATTTATCTGTCAGCCATCATTTGAGCCCGCCCCCCAGGCCATAGCTGCAGTCATCGACTCATTTGGGCGAGCAACAAAAGCTTCTTCATACAACGGACTCCCTGACGGCCATACACACTGATAAACATCTGGCATCCCCTGTACGGGAAAGCCGCACTTGAACATCGATGTGCTTTCCATCGTGAAGGATCTCTTCATGGATCCTATGATGGAGATTTGGATCAGCCCACCTCCAGAAAAAATCACTGCGAATTGTCATAACGCCCCCCATGACTGCCAATGCTGGACCTCGCCCCGTGTGCGATAGCGAAACCCGCCGGTATGAACCCCAAAGATCAGGACAGCCTTACTCATATTATCTGCAGCATTGCATCTATGGATGCTTCGCGGCGTCACGCCCGCTGCTCAATCGCTCTCGGATCTCTTTGCTTAGCCTACTCGCTCACACCTGCTCCTCCTGCGGAAGGTGAGCCTACCGAGGCAATCATAGGGCTTCGTCGCACACTGAGCAGGGAAGCTTTGCCAGCAATCAGGGCAATTAATAACAACCAATGGAGTAAAAGGAGCAAGTCGAATGAGAGTCCGACATTTGAATTACTTTCTGGTGGTCGCAGAGGAACAGAGCTTCGCACGCGCGTCTGCCAGAGTCCACATCGAACCATCACCTCTGTCTCGCACCATCAAAGAGCTGGAGCATCATCTGGGAGTTCAGTTATTCCATCGTACCAAAGGGCGTATTCGTCTTACTTGGGCAGGGGAAGTGTTTCGCGAGGAAGCTCGCCGAATCCTTGATTTCATAGATAGCGCCAAGAGCCGGGTACAGTCAGCATCGCGGGGATTTCACGGCCGGCTGCGCATCGGTCTGTCGGACAGCTTGGCTCAACCGCGCTTGACACGGTTGCTCGCGCGCTGCCGTGAGGAGGAGCCAAGTACGGAAATCAGAATCAGTGAAATGACAGTCAACGAGATGCACAAAGCGCTCTTACACGACGAGATAGATGCGGGTTTCACTGTCGACAGCACAGACGCCACCAATGGCTTCACAAAGTTAAGGGTTTGGGCCGAACGCCCTGCCATTGCTATTCCCACTCACCATCCGCTGCTTTCCCTGGATAAAGTGCCTCTTGGGGAAGCACTCCGGCACCCCCTGATTCTTTGCCATCCTGAACGTTGCGCCGGAGGACGCAATGTCATTAATCATTGGTTTGAGGACGACTCGCTGCCCTCTCCCACCATTGCTGAACAGGTTTCTGGTCATGAGCCCATGATGATGCTGGTGGCCGCTGGCTATGGCATTGGTATCGGGTTGGAATCGCAGCTTTCCATTTACAACCACCCTGACGTCATTGTTCGGCAGGTGATCGACGATATCCCCGACACGGCAACATTCATCGTTGTACCGGAGAGGCCAATTTCAGCAGAGCTGGAGCGCTTCATGAAAAGAGCGCAACAAATCGGGGAAGCATGACCGATGCGTGAGCAAGAATGATCACCCCATCCTCAGTTCTGGACTCTCACATTAAGTTCCATACATTTTTGTCTGGAGCACGACCCAAATATCCCCTTCATCGTCGCGAGATAAAGGGGCTAGCCATTGAGTTCAGTTGGTGTGCACCGGCTCATGCACAAGCGCGCTAGCGTGTAGCGCTTGTCAATCACAACCTACCGTTACTGACGGACATTTTCTGTCGCCCGCATGACAAAAAATGCCGCGTTCACTCGCTTATGATTTGAACAGCGAGCCTCCGCCAGACAGACTATTTATCAAGACGCCGAACCTTTTAACAGTGTCAGCTCCACGGATAGCGTTGGCCGCAATGCTTTGCCTCGCAGCCTTAGTTTGGATGACGGAGCATCAATACGGTGGTCAGCACAGTCCTATTGTTTGATGTGCTTCAGGGGTGGCAGCGATTCAATACAGGTCAACCCGAGAAGTGCCACTGAGCATTAAGGAGTGACTGCTATGTCTGAACAGAACTCGGCTCCAGCGGAGCGACGCATTCTCCGCCGGCCTGAAGTTGAGGCCAAGACAGGCTTCAAGCGCGCCTATCTTTACAGCCTCATGAAAGCGGGCCAATTCCCCAAAGCCATAAAACTTGGCGTCCGTGCCGTTGGCTGGGACTCCACTGAGATCGACCAGTGGATCACTGACCGTCTTAAAGAACGCGTCTGACTGAGCTCCCCATTCCTTGCCAAAGAGGAGCAAGCCATGCAGGTGATCTCTGTTATCTCGACCAAAGGCGGCGTAGGAAAAACCACCGTAGCCGCGAACCTCGGCGGCTTTATCGCCGATGCCGGCCTAAGGGTTCTGTTGCTTGATCTTGATATGCAGCCGACGCTGTCATCCTACTACGAGCTTGCAAGTCGGGCTCCATACGGGATCTATGAGCTGCTGGCATTCAACGAACGCGACATTGCGCGCCTGGTATCGCGCACCGTCATAGACCGGTTGGACGTCATTCTGTCCAATGACGAGCATCGGCAGTTGAATACCCTCTTGCTTCATGCACCGGATGGGCGACTTCGACTGCGGCACCTGCTACCGGTGTTTCGGCCGCACTACGACCTAGTGCTACTCGATACTCAAGGCGCTCGCAGTGTGCTGCTGGAGATGGCCGTGCTGGCCTCCGAGCAGGCGGTCTCGCCCGTAACCCCCGAAATCCTCGCCGCGCGTGAAATGCGCCGAGGCACTTTGCAGCTCATCGAAGACATCGCCCTCTATAGGCATCTGGGCATTAACCCTCCGCACCTTAATCTCCTGCTCAACCGCGTACCTGCTGTGTCTGCCAATGCAAAGCTGATCCAGCAGACACTGCGTTTGATCTTCCGAGATCAGGAAGGGGTTCACGTCCTGCGTACCGAGATCCCCGCAATCGAGGCATTTCCCCGAGCGGCAACGCGTGGTTTGCCGGTCCATCGGGTTGAGCACCGACGGCCCACTGGCCGAGTCGCGGCAGCCGCGCTGGACATTGTGCGCGGGTTGGCCAGCGAACTGTGCCCGCAATGGCAGGAACAGTTCGCCCTGGTCACCGGGAAGTGTGAGGGGAGACATTCTCATGTCGAACGCCCATGAATTAGCCCGTGGCCACAAGCGACTACTTCCGCTGATTGAACATGCCCTGAGCGAGGGTTGGAATGTCTCCCGAACACCTGGCGGGCACCTCAAATTCGTCAAGCCGGGCTTACCGCCGATTTATACCAGCGCGACAGCCAGCGATCACCGGGCAGAACGCAATGCGCGCGCCATGTTGCGTCGTGCACAACGTCACGCCATGACGGCGGAGCACCCTGCTCAGGAGGGGGCCGACTATGACTGATGCCTCCCCTCAAGAGATAGCCAATAAACTGATGAGCGACGGTTTTGGACGCTCCGGACCCGTTGCGGATACCCTGACGGAGCCGATCGCCGATACTCCAATGATGGTGACGCTGGACCAGTTGCGCCCCTATGAGCTCGATCCGAGGCTGACGCGCAATCCGCTGTACGAGGAGATCAAAGCGTCCATCCGCCAGCGTGGGCTGGATGCCCCGCCGCCGATCACCCGTCGCCCCGGTGCCGATCACTACATCATTCGTAACGGCGGCAACACGCGCCTGGCGATACTGCGCGATCTGTGGAGTGAGAGCAAAGACGAACGATTCTTCCGTATCGGCTGCCTGTTCCGCCCATGGCCGGAGCGCGGTGAGATCGTCGCCCTGACGGGACATCTCGCAGAAAACGAACTTCACGGTGGCCTGTCGTTTATCGAACGTGCCCTGGGTGTTGAAAAAGTCCGTGAGCTCTATGAACAGGAGGATGGTAAATCGCTGTCGCAGTCAGAGCTTGCCCGACGCCTCAAGGCTGACGGCTACCCCGTGCCTCAGCCCCACATCAGCCGCATGCAGGAGGCCATCCAGTTCCTGCTGCCAGCGATACCGAACGTGCTCTATGCCGGCCTGGGACGCCCCCAAGTCGAGCAACTGACCAGCCTGCGTAGAGCCGGTTCCCGGATCTGGGATGCGCGCGTGACCACGAACAGTTTAAGCATTGATTTTGCGACGCTGTTCCAAGACGTGCTGATGGTATTTGACTCCCCTGGGAGCTTTGCGGCGCAGCGAGTACAGGATGAGCTGATCGGTCAAATGGCCGACTTGCTCGGGGTGGACTATGACACGTTGGCGTTCGAAATCACCGATTCCGAGAAGCGCTGGCAACTGCTAAATAGTGACCCCAACAACACGTCCAGCACGGCGACGACCGGACAGGCACCCACGCGCCAGCCTACATTGCCATCGACGACCGCACCGCCGCCGTCAGCATCCACACCGCGGACGACGGAGACACCCCGAACATCTGCAAGCGAGCCCCATACGCTACCAGGTGGATCGGCAACACGCCCTCCGGCCGACGCGAATGAGGATCAACAGGAAAAGGACGATCGCTCGGTCTTGATTGAGGAACATATCGTTTCGCCTGCCGAGACCACCGAGCGCCTACAGTCGATCCAACGATTGGTGACCGACCATGTCGGCGAGACACCACCCGATTTCGGAAATAACGTACTACAGGCCATCCCTGTTCAGGCTGGAGGTCTCTATCCCATCTCGGATGTCTGGTACATCGACCCCAGCCTCGACACGCCCGATCGACTGCGCATCCACATCGCTCAATTCGCGCATGAGATCGCCACCGAAGCGGGTCTGAAAGATGCCATTGTCGCTTGCGACGAGGGCATAGGCTTCACATGCGCGGGAACATCTGGCGATGCGGACACGCCCCCAAATCTCCGTGGTGCATTACTACTGCTGCATAGCCTGAGCGCTCCCTACCAGCCGGACGGGACTCCGCCTTTACGAATGCCTGGAGATTTGGGCACTCTTCTGCTGGGGTTGGAACGCACCCCGTCATCACAACATGCCGCTCGATTGAGCGATACGAGTCTGGTGAAGCTTTTCCGCTTATTGAGACTTGCCCGGCGGTTGCTGGACATCAAGGCCGACATCACTGATGGCAATACCGCCATGAACGGATCATGAGGGCGGCCGCCATGCCCGAACCGCATCCGCTCAATCAGGCCGTCATCGCGCAAGCGCTCCACGATTTGCGCAATGGCCAGTTGCGCCGGGCCAAGTCCATGGGATTCGACGATGCTGCTCTGGATGCACTCAAGCATCCGGCCATGGCCAGCCTCCTGGCCAACGCCACCGTCTCATGGTGCTCCGTGAGCGTGAACCCGGAAGTGCTTCGACGTCTCCTGAGCCAGGTGGAGGATCTCGCACGGGAAATCGAGGAGATCGACCGACTCCTGCGACTGGGCGCGAGCACAGAACTCATCAGCAAGTTCTACGGTTTGACCCACCAGGAGATCGCCCTCAGGCGCGACGTCATCGGACTCCCAAAACGTAAGGGTCGGCATCCGGTCCTGACAGAGGCTCAGGATTCCGATCTGTGGTATCGCTGGTCTAAAACCATAAAAGAGCGTGGCACTGCGCTGACCGACGACATGGCAATGCTTGCGATTACAGCCGATCTTGCAGAACCCACGGGCCTGCCCATCTCAGTGATCTGGAGCGCTATCCAAGGGTGGATTGATGCAGGGCTGGTTTGATGGACAGTCCACGTCATTCACACGGTCCCATATCGCTGGGAGAACTGTTCGACCGGACACTGCAGCACATGCAACCGCCCCCGGACGCGACACCGGTACCCACTCACTCTGATGGATTCATCTTCAGCGGCAATCGTCATGCCAGCGTGCCCCGTGCCTTGCTATTGGATAACCGTCTGACTCCGCTTGAACGAAACGCCTGGCAGGTCTTTCGTCTGCTGCTCAACGACGACGGGATCACTGCTTTTCCCACCTACGACCAGCTCTGCCCCTATCTGGCTTCAATGCCGTGTACGGCGCGCGCATCCCATGAGACCGTCGCCCGCGCGCTAACGCTGCTGCGCCTGACGCGCTGGATCAGTCTGGTGAGACGCCATCGTGATCCGAAAACAGGACGAATACAGGGCAACCTCTATGTGCTGCACGACGAGCCTCTGACGCCCTATGAAGCCATTCAGCTGGACCCGGACTATCTGGGTCTGGTCAGCCAGTCATTGAATCACGCCAGCAAATCTGTCCAGCGCGTCGGTGTGCACACCCTCAAAGAAATGGGCGACGACCCCCTGCTCAGGGCGCGGGCACTGCCGAGCAGGCTCC
Organism: Pseudomonas sp. GP01-A4; assembly: GCF_058780865.1. Classification (NCBI taxonomy): domain Bacteria; kingdom Pseudomonadati; phylum Pseudomonadota; class Gammaproteobacteria; order Pseudomonadales; family Pseudomonadaceae; genus Pseudomonas; species Pseudomonas sp. GP01-A4. The sequence goes on along the minus strand of NZ_JBYSWF010000006.1, from coordinate 103,077 downwards.
AGGTGTTATCACAACGGCTGGCGGCACGAGGCTGGACCGAGGAGAAAAGTTATCCACAACCTGGGGATGACCACGAATCCAAAGAAGGCCTCAAAGACTTACTTCGGAATCCTGCCCCCCCGATTTCGGAATCCGAAGCAGGCGCAAAACCCAAAAAAACCGGCTCGCTTCGGATTCCGAAGACCGATAGTACTGTACGTAAAGAAAAAGAACTAAAAGAAGTACGTACAGTACCGCGCGAGCGGGGAAAACTTCGCCTACCCGAACGCTTCATGACACTCAAAGCAGAGCAGCAATCAGGCGCGCTGACCGCACTGCAGCCCGTGGATGCCGAGTTGCACCAGGCCATCATCGACGAATGGGATGCACGTTGTCGGGCAAGCTCGGTGCGTAACCCTGCGGGCTACCTGTTTGGCATCATTCAGAAAGCCATGAAGGGTGAATTTCGCGCATGGACCGGCCAGGAAAAATCCAGCCCCCCGGTAAGCCCGCCCCCACAGCCGCAGCCGCAGCCGCAGCCAATGCAGGCTGTCGGCCCAGAAGTCGCCCGAGAGAACATCGCACGGCTACGCTCACTGCTCGGCAGGTGAAAGCAGCGCTCACGTGCTATCAATGGCGTTTTGCAATGCTCAACATCAGGGTTTGTCCCATATCTCCGCAAGCAAGTCCAACGATGTCCATGGTCGCCTATACCACTGGTATAGTTGAACACACTGCCTTCCTTGCAATGCATCACCTCCAGTCCCGGGGTCATCCGCCTGAAGAGTCCACCGAAGGCCACCGTCGCCTATACCACTGGTATAGTTGAACAGACTGCCTTCCGGCAACGCATCACCTCCAGCCCCAGGTCATCCGCCTGAAGAGTCCACCGAAGGCCGCTGTCGCCTATACCACTGGTATAGTTGAACACACTGCCTTCCGGCAACGGTGGCGGGCAACAAACGTAGATCGCCTCACGCAACCCTCTCATCCGCAGCGAGGTGCAAGATTTCACTGCGGAAGTGTGAATTCACAAACAGGCGTTCAGGCGGTGCGATTTGATGACTGACACCCTTCCGGCCAATGCCGATGCTGGCGACTCGTTTCTTCAGCGAGAGTCGTCACGATGGCCACCGAACTCGAATCTTCCCTGCAGTTGAACCTTGGCTCGCTGCGCAGCGCGATGTCGCTGACGCTGCACACCCATCATGCGTCCCGTATCTGGCACGGACGTACGCCCTCCGAGGGCAAGCCCGGCATTGTCGGGCTCAACGGCTTTGTCGCCATCATGACCAAGCTCAAGCGAGGTTCTGAGCAAGACGACCCCTACTCCGACTGGTGGATGCTGCGCATCGAAGACAAGCTCAGCACCACCAAGGCACAACTCCAGACCCTGCGCGAACAGGTTGATCAGGCGCTGGCCGATGTACCGGCCGCACTCAGCCTGGGCGAGAACCTCAACGTCCAGCCAGTAAAGCTGCCGCTGTTCGTGGCCTCGCAGCTCGGCTTCATGGCGGTCTATCTGCTGGCCGACTACGACGACCTAGCCCGGCGTCTGATCTTGGCGCACCACACCGCCCTAATCGACCGCAGCACCCTAGAACGCTGGCTCAATGAAGGCGCGCATGCGCTGCGCAGCCTTTTCAGCCTGGCGCAGCAGTACCGCTACTCCGGTACCCAGCGCGACGACTTCGCTGCCAACAATGCCGCGGCGCGTGCCGCCTTGGAGAAATACGGTGAACTACCGCAGGACGTGCTCGATGGCACACGCCGTTCACGCTTTGCGCCACCGCTCATCCGTCGCGCCCCTTTGGCATCGGCGCCAACCCGGTCAACTACCTCCGACGTTGCGCCAGCCGGTGAACCCAACGCGGCTGAGCCAGCCGTATCTGACGGGGTGCCTCTGGGCGACGACTCTTCCGTGTCGTTGGACGGCGAGGACCACCCAGAATGACCGCATCCAACCGCTTCTTGGCACTGGAACAGGCTGACTTCCAGAGGCTGGAACACGCAGGCTACCTAAAAGGCCTTTTAAAGCCTTTTAAAGGTAATGGGGAGCTTGCGACCTGGGCCAGCCAGTGCCAAGCACTGCGGGACGATCTGATCGGACTGGCGCAGCGCAAGGTGCTGTCGCAGGCCCGCAGCCACCCCTTCAACCTGCTTGCCGTGCAACTGGCCCAGCAAACCACTGGCGCAGGCACGACCTTTCTGCGTTGGCGCAACCTCGATCGTTCGCGCATGGGTACTGCTTTGTGGGAGGAGCTGCTTGCCAGCCCCGGCACACCGGCATCGCTGATCGACGACCTCTTCGCCATCGAGGTGCAGCGCATCGTTCTGAACCTGCAGATCAGCCTCACTCACAGTATCGCCCGCCAAACCTTGGAGTGTGCCAGCATGTTGGCCCATGCCGAGGGGGCTTACCAACGGCGTGTCCACGCCACCAACCCCAAGGAGTCACACTCATGAGCACGCATTTCTACGGTGAGGGCAACATCGGTTCGGCGCCAGAATTCCGCGAATTTCCGAACGGCAACAATGAGCCGCGCAGGCTGTTGCGCCTGAATGTCTACTTCGACAATCCCGTGCCTACCAAGGAGGGCTTTGAAGATCGCGGTGGGTTCTGGGCGCCGGTCGAAATCTGGCATCGCGACGCCGAACGCTGGGCCGCGCTGTACCAAAAGGGCATGCGCGTCTTGGTCGAAGGTCGGGCGGTGAAAGACGATTGGGAGGATGCGGACGAAAACGAGCGTGTGACCTTCAAGATCGAAGCCCGCCGCGCTGGCATCCTGCCTTATCGCATTGAGTCTGTCGTGCTCGGGGCCAAGCCCGCTGCGGCGGAGCCAGCCGAGAACGAGTGATCATTCCCGCCCTGCGTGCACCTTTCCCGCTGAGCGATTGCGCCAACCACCAGTCGCTCACCGGACAACAGCCAGCGTCCATGGAGTTCCCCTGAGATCCACAGTTCGCGGCACATGGAGAAGCTCCCGGAGAACCAACCTACGGCCTCCATTCGCGGCCTCATGGCTTCCGACTCTTGCAGACTCTCCTCGCTTGCTACATCAGTCCAGATTCTCCGCGATGTGGAACACAAGCCTGAGCGGCTCCTTGCTGTCCACTATCTGGTACATCACATGCCGCTTGCTTCTCGGCAGCGTTTTGGCACAGCGCTTCGCTGTATCACGCACGGCGGCATCCGTACCGTGGATGGTCGCCGCTAACAGCAGCACTAGATATGCATCGGTCAGCGTCTTCGCCATCACCTCACTCTCGCTGCAAATCGCCACTAACACTTGACCCATTGCATAGTGTCTTTCTTCGGCTTATCAGGGGGGCAGCTTAATGGCCATCACTCGCTGTCTCGCCACTTTGCACCCACCCGCTTGGGTCTGGATCATGTCAAATAGCTCCACTGACGTCCACTGAGGTCGCAGTCCGCGGTACATGACAGTGCTCCCGACGTGCCATCTCACGACACGTTTGAACCTCCTGAGAACTCCATCACACGCCGCTTACTCCGGTCTGATCACACCCGCTCACGCTGAATACGGATGAGCAGTGGCACGGTTAGGTTTTCGACAAACCCGGTAATCGCCGGCATCAATGATCGCGTATCCATCCTCTCCCGGTGCACAGGTCGAATGCCGGGCTCTTCATTGCGCATCGGCAATGAGATGGACGGCGTTTTCATCAATATTTTGACCTGACGCTACAAGGAGGGTCCATGCGTCTGCCATTCGAACTCGATCCGCAGATCATCCACCACATCATTTACAGCCAGGCGGGCTCCATCGGCAAAGCCATCATCGAGTTGCTGATGAACTCGGTCGATGCCAGGGCCAGCTCTGTGCATCTTTCGATGTCCCGCACCGGCTTCACCTGCAGCGACGACGGCCAGGGCTTTGCCCGCCGCGAAGATGTCGTTCGGTACTTTGGTCGGTTCGGCACGCCACACGATGAAGGCGACGCCACCTACGGCCGTTTCCGGCTCGGGCGCGGCCAGATCATGGCCCATGCCACAACAGTCTGGCGCTCGAACGCCTGGATGATGACCGTCGATACACGTGAGATGGGCTATCACTACGATCTTGACGACCTCCAGGACGCATCGCCGGGCTGCTCGATCTCTGGCGACTGGTACGAAGTCCTGAGTGATGCGGAGTTGATGTCGACCATCCAGGAGGTTCGGGACCTGGTGCGTTACACCCCCGTCATTGTTGAGCTGAATGGCCGGTGCATCACACGCGATCCTCGCACCGAGCGCTGGGATGCCGAGGACGAATTCGCCTGGTATCGCGTGAAAGCGGACGGTGCCGTCTCCATCTACAACCAGGGCGTACTGGTACGCCACGATCCCGCTCACACGTGGGGCGCGGGCGGCCTCATCGTTTCCAAAAAGGCCATTGGCCTGAACGTCTCCCGTACCGAAATCCTGCGCAAGACCTGCCCGGTGTGGAAATCAGTTGCCAGACAATTTGGCCAGATGGCTGACCAGATGGCGTCCCGTCTTGGTGACCACCGTAAAACCGAGGCTCGCCGTGAAAAATCCGCGCGGGCCTTGCTTTCGGGCGATGCCAACATCGTTCAGATCTACTCTCAGGAAGAGGTCGTCACGCTTCTGCCCGGCAAGCGGCACGTGTCGTTGGAGGACTTTCTGCGCAAATGCCGCTATAGCCACAACAAGCGGCAAGGCGGCAGGTTCGCGGTCGTCGACAACGCCTTCGATGTCCCGAAGGGTGAAGCCATCGCCCGCGAAGGTATCGCCGTGATCGTTCACCCCACCACACTCGACCGCTTCGGCTGCTACAACGCACAGGATTTTGTCGAGTGTATCGTTCGGGTCCATGCCAACCTTCACCACGACGTGGAGCAGAACGGCACACAGTACTGGTGGCTGAACGGCCTCTACGTTCCGGACTTGCTCGCGTTTTCAACACTGCGCGACGCGTTCATTGAGCGGACCCATATCTTGATGGAAAAAGATGCGCTCGATCGCGAGACACGCCGCGCCTGGACTGCTTTGCGCTGGTGCCTGCATCACTACGCCGCCCTGTGCACGGGTGGCCGGCCTGGATACGGAGGCCATGTGCGTGAGGGTAAATCGCTACACATTCTTCTCGGGCAGTCCAACATCGCCGAGGCGTGGACCGACGGCAGCAGTTACATCGCCGTCGACGTCACCCTTGTGAAGCGGCTAAAATCGAGTCCACTCAGGACCGCTGCCTACATTTTTACCCTTATCGAGCACGAGGTTGCCCACGAAGGCGATAGCCTCGACTGTGGCCATGATGACGCGTTCTATCAGCGCTTCCATGACCTCGCCCTGCAGCACAGCGCGCAACGCCAGCGCTACATGCACATGTGGCTGATGAAGTACACCATGAGCCTCGAGGGCGATGGGAAGCGTGCGCGTGGCGAGGCCTGGCGTGAACGCTTTCTGGTCGACCGTGCCGGCAGCGGTCGCGAGAAGCGCGACCTACCACCGACCATCGAAGATGTCAGCAACGACCCTGTCGTCGTCGACCCGGTTCCTGACGAAAATAGGGCCTTCATCGATTACCAGAACACGCTTCTTGCTGTCGCTGGCACCGGTTCCCCGACACCCGACTGGTCGGAGGTTCTGACGCGTGCCGAGGCTGACCAGAAGCTCATCGAGGCGCAGCACCGGGTTGACACGGCGCAATGTGCCTCAGCGCAGATCCAGTACGACGAGGAAGAAGCCACGTATTGGGCCGAAATCGAAACCTATGAGAAAGCCCAGACCGAGGCCAAAGAGGCTGCACGGCGTCGATTCGCCACGCTGTTCCATGTACAGGTCGACGAGGTCCATCCTGACGCACTGTGCTACTTGCTGCGCGAGGATCTGAGCGATGACCTGCTTCATGCTCTGTGGACCGCAAAGCCCTGGGAGGCTGACGACCAGGAATACTCTGGCGATGATGAATTTGAAGACGGCGACCTCAAAGACGCCGACCCGCCCGATGGTCGTCAAGGGGGCTCTCATGCCGACTCGACGGCGCACTTCTCCGAAGACCTACAGGTGCTGATCCGTCCCGGCGAGACTGCATGGACGCTTGAGCGCAATGCGGCCGCTGCTGGCTTCTTTTGTGTGGGTGATTATCTGAAGTGGCGTGAAGAACCGGATGCCTGATCCGAGTGGCGGCTGTAGCAGTCGATGGTCGCCTTCAATGCGCCAGCGCCTGTCGGCCTGCCAAATACCGGCTTCCAGCGGACACCGCTATACCCAGGGTATAGCGCCATGGACATCCACTGAGTTCCCCGCGCGCGCGAAACGAAGCGCCTTCTCTGGCAATCTCCTAAACGACCCTGGACTCAACCTTACTCCCCCCGCTCAAAAAGCCGGTCATTGTCGAGTCCACCTTGTTTGCGGTCTCTCGTGGTCTCCCCGGACATGCTGGTGCTCATTCGATGGACACCACGCTATTTCCGAGGAGGCTGCATGCGCGTGTATCTGTGCGAGAAACCTTCGCAGGGCAAAGACATAGCGCGTGTGCTGGGTGCGAAACAGCGCGGAACTGGCTGCTACAACGGACCAGGAATTGTCGTGACCTGGTGCATCGGCCATCTGCTCGAGGCGGCACCACCGGAAGCGTACGGCGAGCAGTACAAACGCTGGTCCATGGAACAGCTTCCCATTATCCCCGAGCGCTGGCGCAGCGAGGTCAAGGCCTCCACTGCCGCGCAATTCAAGGTCGTCAAACAGTTGCTCGGCCACGCCACCGAACTGGTGATTGCCACTGATGCCGATCGCGAAGGCGAGATGATCGCTCGCGAGATTATCGATCTGTGCGGCTACCGTGGGTCCATTCAACGGCTGTGGCTGTCGGCACTGAATGACGCTTCCATTCGCAAGGCACTGGACGCGCTCAATCCTTCGAATGAGACCCTGCCGCTGTATTACTCGGCACTCGCCCGCTCTCGCGCCGATTGGTTGATCGGCATGAACCTCAGCCGGTTGTTCACGGTGCTCGGCCGCCAAGCCGGCTACCAGGGTGTCCTCTCAGTCGGTCGTGTGCAGACGCCCACGCTGCGTCTTGTGGTTGATCGTGACCGCGAGATCGCCCGGTTCGTGTCTGTTCCGTTTTGGTCCGTCGACGTGCAGCTATCGCACGCTGGCAATTCTTTCACCGCAAACTGGATGCCGCCCGATGCCACCACCGATGCTGCAGGTCGGTGCCTGGACCAACGAACGGCCCGGCAGGCAGTAAGCCAAATCGGCGGCACTCGTGAGGCGCAGGTGCTGTCGGTGGAAACCGAGCGGGTCCGCGAAGTCGCGCCTCTCCCGTTCGACCTCAGCACGCTGCAGGAAGTCTGCTCGCGTCAGTTTGCTCTCGACGTTCAGGAGACACTGGACATCGCGCAATCGCTGTACGAGACGCACAAGGCGACCACCTATCCCCGCTCGGACTCCGGCTACCTGCCGGAGAGCATGCTGGCCGAAGTGCCGACGGTACTCAACGCCATCCTCGCCACTGATCCCAGCCTGCGCCCCTTATTCGACCAACTCGACCGCACCCAACGCTCACGCGCCTGGAACGATGCGAAAGTCACTGCTCACCACGGCATCATTCCCACGCTGGAGCCGACCAACCTTTCTGCCATGTCGGAGAAGGAGCGGGCCGTTTATCGGCTCATCCGTTCGCATTACCTGGCCCAGTTTCTACCTCACCATGAGTTCGACAGAACAGTCGCCACGGTGTCAGCCGGCGGCCAGACACTGCAGGCAACGGGTAAGCAGGTTGCCGTCCTGGGATGGCACCGGGCACTAATCAACAGCGGGCCGGGCACACCCGACGGTGCGGACGACGAGCCCGCCCAACGCAGCCAGATCCTGCCGCTGCTATCCGAGGGCACACATTGCCTGGTAGGCTCTGTCGATCTGAAAGCGCTGAAGACACTGCCGCCCAAACCGTTCACGCAGGGTGAGTTGGTCAAAGCCATGAAGGGTGTCGCCAAACTGGTGACCGACCCACGCCTGAAGCAGAAGTTGAAGGAATCCACGGGCATCGGCACCGAGGCCACCCGTGCGAACATCATCAACGGCTTGCTGGGCCGAAGCTACCTGGTCAAAAAAGGTCGATCCGTCCGCGCCTCCGAGGCGGCTTTCACCCTGATCGACGCAGTTCCAGCGGCCATCGCCGACCCGGGCACGACCGCCATTTGGGAACAGGCGTTGGACCTGATCGAAACCGGTCAGTTGACCCTGGACACCTTCATCGAGAAGCAATCGGTCTGGATCACGCAACTCGTGCAACAGTACCGTGACATCACCTTGTCCATCCAGATTCCCGAAGGTCCGGCTTGCCCATTGTGTGGTGCAGCGACGCGGCAGCGCACCGGCAAAACAGGTCCTTTTTGGTCGTGCAACCGTTATCCTGACTGTAAAGGCACCGTAGCAATCGAATCGTCCGGTGGCAAGCGAGCCGCTTCGCGCAAGCGGCGGACCGCTCCCAGAGCTTCCTGACGCCTGCCAGACACGTCCTGCCCCAGCCGCGTTTTCCAGCGGTTGTCAGGCATGGCCCCGCTACCCGCGGGGCATCCCAAGCATGCCCCCGCCTTCTGCAATGGCATGTACCTCTCCAGCGGCTCGTGTCGTCGGGAGGATTGAAGGTGCTTTCCTGCCCGGCCGGATGCACGGCCTGTTGATCGGCACTCTCTACGTCCGGCCCGAAGGGTCTCCTGGCGCCTTGCGCGCGAGATGCCAGGAGACCCTTCGGGGACGACGGTGCTCGCCTCCGGTGCCCGCCGGTGAAACAACGGGCTCCTTTTGTGCGCGGATGTGCGCCGAAAGATATCGACCCCAGCCACGAAACGGGTCGGGTGCGATCTGCTCCAGCGACAGGCGTTGACGACGGCCAGAGTCCCTGCGACAGCCACAGGTGGTATCCCTGTCCCCCGCTGGAGGCGTACTGCCTCCAGCGCCTTGTTCCTCTCTGCATCTTGAACGCCGTCTGCCTGCGACCTGTCCAGAACCGGGTGACTTCGCCACAACCAGAACAGAAGATGGACACATGCACCTTCAACCCCTTCGGTACGGCAGCGTGTGCCGCCACATCAAAGTCATGAACTTGGCCGCCGAACAGGGAGAGTGGCATGTCGCCATAATTAGGCGTCAGCACCGGTAATGAGGACGAAAGCCCCATACCGGTGCCGAACTACGAAACCCTATTTCTGCTACTACGGGAATACCCCGGCACAGCGGACAGGTACCAATGACGGGGGCTCCGGCTAATGCCCAAGGAGTGCCGCCTTTAAGGCATACCGGACGACTACACCCTGGTGCCGTATCGCGTGCACCTCGCTGCAAAGCCATTGGCAACTCAATGGCCGTGCCTTGCGGCCTAGCTCGGACGACACCTGCAACAGGTCTTGCAATAACAGGGGCGCGCAAAAAGCCCATTGTCGGCAGACGCCATGAAGCCGCTTTGCCATTCTGCCACCATCTGTTGCTAACTCCGGTCAGCACCATGCCAGCAGCCACGGTCCTCAGGCTGCGACGTGGAGGTTCCACGTAGACCGATCCAGTCCGTTTCGCATCGTTTTACGCGGACGTGCGCCACACCTAGCGCCGATGCTCTTCATTCCCGCGCAACCCCGCGTTTCTTCATTCGACGCATGGCACTGACCAGTTCAGAACTGCCGTCGTGTCGGCTTACGCGAATTCAATCCACCGCGCCTATGGCGCATCGTCTTCTGGAGGCTCCCATGGCACTGTGCAGCAAATCACGACTATTCGAGTTCTGCGGCCATGGCTGCGTCATCAGCAACGAGGTGATATTCCACCCACGACTCAACACAGGCACTGAATCTCGGCGAACAACTGCGCGAGGCCGCGCCGCAGAACCAGATCGATGAAACATCGTGCCTGCTCAAGCGCTAGACGGTGAGCCTACTTGTCGGCATCTCCGACCTGCATATTCAAGCGATCCTGCGAGCGCACGTTGCGCAGCTTCTGCTTGATACCTCCGAGCTGAGTGCTTCGACTGAAGCGCCTGCATTTATTCACCCACTGGGACCCGATCCCCAGTTGGGGATGGGTTCCGCCTAACCTCTGCTGGAGAAATACCATGTCTCAGACTCCCAATCCTTTCATCCGAGGCTACCAAAACCTGCATGTCGTTCGTACTCTCTGCATCACCTATGAAGACGACAGCCCGCCCGTATGGCGGCAACTTCATCCCAGCCAAGCACACCTTCTGGACGATCAAATCGCGCAGTTTCCCTGCATCCTGTGCAACGACTTCGCGCTGATCACGGAAGGCCAGGAGGTCGGCGACGACCTTGAGGCACAGTGCCAAACCGAAGGAATCGTCCGCTCGGTGGTCCACGCCATCCTCGGCGGCGATGCCGGGCAGCCCATCCACATCGGCGATACCTACGCCGCTGAGGACGCGCGGGAAGTTGTACGGCGCCTGACTTTTGAGACTGGCTTCTACAGCCGATGCTGGGAAATCAGCACGGCGCACATCACCGAAGAAGCGGGTTGCTACCTGACAGAGCTTGCAGACATCGCCACGCCGATCGGCTTTCTGTTCGTCGCTTTCCGGATCCCATACAGCCCGGCGATCGGCGTCAAGGTGATTGCCACGCCCTGGACCGATGCCAACCTGCAGTACGTCGAAGGCATCACCGCCGAGCAGTTGCGGCAGGAACAATGCGACAAAGGCATGCCGGAGTCGCTGGTGAATGTTCTTCTTCTGGCCGCACTGGCTGATGTCCGCATCCTGATCTTCGACGCCGACGCACCGGTACTTGACGGCTTGCCGTTGTACGAAGAATGACCCTTACCACGACATACCTTCTAGCCCCTCAACCGAGGGGCTTTTTTCTGCTCGGATGAAACGACAAATGCGGGGCACACCGGTTGCCGATTGACGCGGGCCTACCGCCGTGTGGCGATGTCATTCTGCGCACAGGTTTGCTGGCGTAGCCGGCACCATCCCAGGTAGTCGAGACCTTCAAGACTTCGGTGCGGTTTTGCGCGCTGGTCACTGTGCTCCCTGATGCACGCAGCATCTATTTACCCACCCCCCAAGGGATACCCTCCCTTGCGGGCAGGAGTCCCTTGTTTTCCTCAAAGGAGTCTCCCCATGGATCACTCATCCATTCGCACGCAGATACCAGAGCTGGTGTCGGCCCATGTTCCGCGCAATGTTCGCAGCTTCAAGTTCCGCATCTACGAAGACCTTCCGCAGGAACTCTCGCTCGGCGTCCGTATGGACCCGCAGCCCTTCGAGGGCAAAATTGTCGCCAAGACCGATCAGGTCATTGTGGTCAAGATCGGTCGTGCCGAATTCGCCGTACTGGATCGCCAGCAGGTGAGCCAGGAACCCGACGAAGGCACCAAGGTACAAGTCCAACCCTATGTTCGTCGTCGCTTCGACGGTCTTCGCGCGGATACGCCCGAAGAGCGCGCAGAAGTGGCCTCAGACGGCACTCCATACACGGTGAAGACACACATTCTCGGATCAGCACCGGCCAAGTTGCCGGCTCCTGAACTGCGTTGCCCGGAGTTGCAGGAACTCGTTCATCAACTGGAGCAACTGCCCGCTCCCGATGGTTTCCGGCGCATCACCCACCTCCTGGTGGATGCCAAGGCCAGGGATTTCACCTGGGTCGACCCGTTGCCCAACAACATCATCGAGACGCCACCCGCGATCAGCTTCACGGTCTCCACGGAGAAATTCCAGGGCCGCGTCACGGTGCTCTATGACCGTGCCGGCGACCATTACGCCGTGGAGTTGCGCCACGCTGATGAACTCATCCAGCGCGTGGACGAGGTGTACTTCGACATGCTCGGCGAAACGCTGGAACACCTGATCGACGACGGGCATTGGCGGCAGATCCAGGTGGAAATCCTGTCGGACGGGCGCAAGCCGATCCGGCATTGATCAGTCGCCCAACACCACTCCTTACCTGTCCAGCTTCCTGCCTTCCTGGTGGGAAGCATTTTCCTCAAGCAATGGAGATCACCATGTTGCGATTCAAAGGTACAAATTTGCGTCCCGTGCTGGCCGAGGCTATCGCTCACAAGAGCCGCCTCATCCTCGCCAAGGATCATGGGGTGTATTTCCTGGCCGAGTTCGGCGAGCGTACACCTGAAGGGCAGCAAAAACTGCTGGCCTACGCCGTCGGCTGCAATCCCGACATTGATCCGTTCGATGACTGGTGGGAACTCGCCCGCACCGAGCTTGGCGGGGATGACTTCGGGGAGTTTCTTGATCCCCACGATACTGTCTTCACCCGCATCCTCAACAGTGAAGACGATCTTGAATTGTCGGCCACGCCGACACAGCTTTCGCTGCAAGCCGTTGCGTCCAAGCCTGGTAAAGGCTAGCTCACCACCTGATCACAAGGCCTCCATCCGGGGGCCTTTTTCTGAACAACGGCCATGTGACCGCATGCCTGTCTCTCGTTCCTTTCACAAGGAGTTCCCTCTGCCGTCGGTGCCTGTCGGCACACCAGCCTGGAGACAGCTCACATGCGCGACCCATTCAAGATTGACCAACCCACCTGTATCAGTTTCAGCGGCGGTCGCACCAGCGCCTACATGCTGTGGCGAGTGCTGCAAGCCAATGCGGGCCTGCCTGCGGATACCGTAGTCTGCTTCGCCAACACCGGCAAGGAAGTGGAGGCCACGCTGCGTTTCGTACGCGAGTGCAGCGTACGGTGGCAGGTGCCGATCCAATGGCTCGAATATCGCGATGCGTTGCCCGGCTTCGCGGTGGTCAATTTCGCAAACGCCAGCCGGCAAGGCGAACCCTTCGAGGCGCTAATCCGCAAGCGCCAGCACCTGCCCAACCCGGTAGCTCTGGGTTGCACCACCTCCCTGAAAATCCGTGCAATGCACAAGTTCGTAAGCAGTTTGGGTTGGACCGATTGGGATCAGTTCATCGGCATCCGGGCTGACGAGCAGCGCCGCGTGGCGAAGATCAGGACGCGCGGTCATTCCACAGAGTCCAGCAGAGAGACGATGTGCATGCCGTTGGCCGAGGCTGGCGTGAGCATGCGCGAGGTGACCGCCTTCTGGTAGGCCCAGCCCTTCGATCTGGAATTGCTGACCGTGAACGGCCGCACGCTCGAAGGCAACTGCGACCTGTGCTTCTCAAGCCACAGGGACAGCGGCTGGCACTGTTCAAGGCCAAACCGGGGTCCGCCGTCTGGTGGATACGTATGGAGTCTTTGAGTCTTGCCAGCAAACCCAGCGGCGCCCGCTTTCGCAACGATGGCCCGACCTATGCCGACCTGGCCCGATTCGCCGCCCACCAGCGCGACATGTTCGATTCCGACGAAGCGTCCATCGCCTGTTTTTGTGGTGACTGAACAATGGGGATGCGCGCCAGTACCGATTTCCGGTAGCGGGCACATCCCACGGGTGCCACGTTTCAGCCATGTTCCGCTGACGTTGTCAGCAACATGCCCAGGTGGTCACGATCTTCAAGACTACGGCGCGGTTCCGTCCGCGTTGATCAATCCAGTTCGCACTCGGCATCCCAGATGCGAACGCCCATCGAGTCTTCGATGGTGATGCCAGTCTAGTTGTACCGGATCCCAGGATCCATCAACCCACGCGGGGGTTACACACCTCCCGTCCAGGTCGGTGTGTCTCCGCACTCTTGTCCTGCAAGTCTGGAGATTCACCATGACCACTTCATCCGAAAAAACCTTTTTCGATCTTCACATCACCGGCCTCGGTTATCTCAATCGCGTTCGCGAAGTGAAGCCAAAGAAAGGTGATCCGTTCCTGGCCTGCGATATCGCAGCGCTCAATGGTCCGAGCGACGACGTCTCGTACGTGCGTTTTGATACGCGCGTATCGGGCTCGGAAGCACAACACCTGGTTCGTCGCTGCATCGAGGCCGTCGAGGCGGAGAAGAAAGTGATGATCGGGTTCCGACTCAGCGACCTGTGGGCTGATACGTTCACCTACACCAAAGGTAAACGTGCAGGCGAACAGGGAGTGAGCCTCAAGGCCCGTCTGCTGTTCATCAGTTGGATCAAGGTCGACAGTGCTTTGGTTTACAAGGCCGAGCCGAAATCGACCAAGGCCGATGAAAGCGAATCGCAAGCCCCTGCGGCTTCCGAATCGCCTGTCAGCCAGGAAGCACCCGCTTCGGAAACCTCCGAGCCTGTTGCAGAACCTGTCGACGAAGCCACCGATGCACAAACACCGGCACTGGCCGAGTCGTTCTGATCCGTAACGCCGGGGTGGTCCTTCGATTCAACCCTCGTGCGGTTGATATCGGGCCAACATAAGCCCCGGCCTTCCTTCATTGCCTATTGGGTTATTACGCCATTGGCGTATCCATCCGCATCGGTACGACCGACATGCAGATGGGCTTCTTCCTGCCAAGTTTCGTCCAGCCCCTGCATCGCGGGGCTTTTTGTCCTATGCACTCGTGCTCGCCTGGCTCCTAGCCAGTCGTTGTCGGCTGCTCAATTTTCAAGGAGTTTGTCATGCAACTTGCCTCTCGTTTTGCATCACGTTCCCCCGTGCTACGTACTGATCATCCGCTGTCCGATGACCAGATCCGCGCAGTCGCCCCTTCCATCTTCGCGGAAAACCCGCATGAAAGCCGTTCCGAGCGGTACAGCTACATACCGACCTGCGCTGTACTGGCGAAACTACGCGATGAAGGGTTCGAGCCCTTCATGGTATGCCAGACCCGCGTGCGTCACGAAGACCGTCGTGAATTCACCAAGCACATGCTCCGGCTTCGTCATGCGAGCCAGATCAATGGCAAAGAGGCCAATGAAATTATCTTGCTCAATAGTCACGACGGTACGAGCAGCTATCAGATGCTGGCGGGCATGTTCCGCTTTGTCTGCCAAAACGGTCTGGTGTGCGGCAACATCGTCGGTGACGTCCGTGTGCCTCACAAGGGCAACGTGACGGAACATGTCATCGAGGGCGCCTATGAAGTCCTGCGTGGCTTCGACCAAGTACAGGACTCCCACGAAGCCATGCGAGCTATCATGCTCGACGATGGCGAAGCAGAGGTCTTTGCGCGCTCGGCACTGATGCTCAAGTACGACAGCCCGGACAAGGTGCTGCCGATCACTGAAAGCCAGGTGTTGGCGACACGCCGGTTCGATGACCAACGCACGGATCTGTGGTCGGTGTTTAACCGAGTACAGGAAAATCTGGTCAAAGGAGGTCTGTCTAGTCGGACCGCCAACGGTCGCCATCAACGCACACGCCCTGTGCAAGGCATCGACCAGAACGTGCGCCTCAATCGGGCGTTGTGGTTGCTGGCCGAAGGTTTGCGACAGCTCAAAGCTTGACCGCTCGCTGACTTTGCCCACTCCGGGCAGAGTCTGCGATTCTCACACATTGCTCCTGCCAGAGCGCTCTTCAATCCCCAAGGGACTGTACTGGCCTCACGGGCTGGTGCCGTCCCTGCTTCTTCGTAAGGACATCACCATGCCCCATGCATCCGCCATCCAACCGCTACTGCGCATCCACGGACCGACTTCTTTTATCCCAAAGGAGCTTTACCATGAACCTTCGATACCTCCCACATCTGCGCTCCGCGCAGCCCTTCTCCGCCCAAGGAGCACCGTGCCATCAGTGGTGATTTAGCGTTGGTGGTTATCACTGACGAGCAACGCAGTCTCACGACCATTCAATTACTCGTCGAGGCAGTTGCCCCCTGAAGGCCGAGATTGTCGGTTTATCCACCTGTTGGGGCCCATCCCCCCAAGGGTGCTGTGGTCCTCAACAAGGAGACTTCCATGGCACATTCATCCAGATATCACCGCCACCACTCCAAGCTGTTGTTTCCGGTTGGCGCGTTGATCTTCAGCAAGGGCGTCGATCGCCTGATGCGTGAAGGTCGCCTTGATCCAATGCCGTTCTTTCAACGTCATGCGCGTGGTGACTGGGGCCAGGTTTCCGACGAGACCTGGTACGCCAACAACGCCGCGCTGAAGATCGACGGGCAGCTCAATTCATTCTACGTGGTCACCCGTGAAATCAGCCTTAGCATCATGTCCGAGGCCGACCGCAGTGCCACCATGATCCGACTACCGTCGGAACGCTGAGGCCGTTCTTGCCATTATCTACCGACTTCCGGTCGCCAGTACCGGTCAGTCACTTTTTTCACCGCCCGGGGGCCTAACTCGGCCCCTGTCCCCCTTGGCCTAAGGCAGAGTTTCCGAGCGAGGCCAAAGGCATGATTAATCTGGTGACTCGGCGAATCCTATTGTTTGCTGATACACCGGCCTTGTGAGGCGATGGTGTCGGTTCCACGCTCCAGAGAATCGACCGATGCCAGCATTCAGCCAAAATCACCCCAGCAAGGTCTTACTCTGCCTGCTGATGACAGCCGCTCTGGCCAGTTGCACGACGGCATCCGCTCCGACTCCACCCACTCCGGTTAAACCCGCAGAGAAAGGTCCCAGCGCGTCCGCGCGCGGGATGCCGGAGTTCATCTCAGTGGTGCGTTATGGCAGGTACACCCTGGTCGAGTTGGCTCCGGTATTAGCGCAACAGGACCTATTGTTTCAGGTCGTCGACGTGACCGTTCCCGACACACGCACAGCCACCGTTGGGGGCGCCCTGCGTCATGTCCTGCTCCGTTCTGGCTACCAGTTGTGTTCCAGCAGTGATATCGCAGCGCTGAATGTGCTCCCGCTACCGGCTTCGCACTACCGACTGGGCCCGCTGTTGTTGCGTGATGCCCTGCTCACGCTGGCCGGTCCTGCCTGGGATCTGGAGGTCGACGACGGCGCACGCCGGATCTGCTTCACACGCGCAGTGCAGCCCACCACCGATGGTGCACTTTCCCAATCCGGACCGGTCGCCCCTGTCGACATAGCGCGGCCTCCATTGAAAACGGAGGCCAGACCATGAGGGAATTTCAATCCACCCCAGGCGACTCCCGCAGCATGCTGTTGCGTGCGGCCAGCATCGCATGGCTGATCCTGATTAGCGCAGCCACGATCGTCAACCACGTCTCGCTGTCGAGTCTGGCCACCCAGACCAGCGCCAGCGCTCAGGGCAGCCAGGTTGTTACCTTGGAAGCCCGGCTGACTGATCTGAGCCAGCGCCTCGACGTTCTGCAGAAAC
Organism: Pseudomonas sp. GP01-A4; assembly: GCF_058780865.1. NCBI lineage: Bacteria > Pseudomonadati > Pseudomonadota > Gammaproteobacteria > Pseudomonadales > Pseudomonadaceae > Pseudomonas > Pseudomonas sp. GP01-A4. The sequence continues at coordinate 86,009 of NZ_JBYSWF010000006.1, read as the reverse complement.
GGCCTGTTACCTTGACCCAAGCCCGTTATGATACTGATAGCAAAACACTTGAGCAACGAATGACCGCCATCGAAATCGGACTCGAGCAGCGTCTGACAGCAGCCAGCCTGTCTTCTCTGGAAACACGCATCGACCAGTTGACCGCCCGTCTGGATAAACCCAACCAGACGACTCCAGTACCGGTGCGCACCCGTGTGACACCCCCGACAAAACCGACCCAAGCAGCGGGCCTACCTTTTACGGTTATGGGGATCGAGCTTCGCGGCGGCGAACGATTTCTGTCGATCCTGCCAACCGGCAATGCCGCCTTTTCCGAGATGCGCGTCCTGCGTCCCGGTGAAACTGACAGCGGCTGGCGCCTGCAAGCCATCGATGGCCAGGCCGCCGTGTTTCAGCGCGAGAACGGTGGCCAGATGCATCGTTTGACGCTGCCGTAGGAGCTCGGAATGAACAACACTCTCGTCTTCCGCGCGTTAACGCTGAGCCTGGCCGTCTCCTTTCTCTCTCCGGCAATCGCACAGAACGCTCGCACGATCGCCTCTACCGTCTCGCCCAGCGAGGAACAAACAACGACCTCACGCGTCAGCGACGAACAACAGGCCCGTGACTGGGGATTGCACACAGAGGAATGGGCTCGCTATCGCCAATTGATGCAGGGACCGCTGGGCATCTTTTCGCCCAACCTCGACCCATTGACCGCACTCGGCATCGAAGCGCGCTCCGAGGAAGAAGGCGACCGCTATGCCGAGTTGCAGGTTCAGGTTGAAGCCCGCCGCGTCGAAAAGACGCTGGCATACCAGCGGGCCTACGACGCCGCCTGGCAACGCCTGCACCCGGGCATGCAGCGTGTCATCCTGCCCAGCCAAACTCCTGACAACTCCTCCACCACCGCCAACAGCACCGACCGCATCGCCGTGTTCATCAAGGACGGCTGCGCGCCATGTGGCCTGGCGGTTCAGCAGTTGCAGGTATCCGATGTCGGCTTCGACCTCTACATGGTTGGCAGCCGCGCCAACGACGCGCTCATTCGCGACTGGGCAAAACGCGCCAGTATCAATCCAGATCGCGTACGCAACGGTTCAATCACGCTCAACCACGATGCCGGTCGCTGGCTGTCTTTGGGCCTGCCGGGGGGCCTGCCTGCCGTTGTGCGACAGGTCAATGGCCAATGGCAACGGCAGTGACCCGCTGGCGTCATCGGCTCGTGGTACTGGCCTGGATGACCATAATCGCCCCCGCCGGCGCGCAGGACGTACCGCCTCCGGCGTATCAGATCGCAGCTCACCGGGCTGGCATTCCCTCTGCGGTGCTGTATGCGGTGGCGTTGCAGGAGAGCGGCCTGCAACGCGATGGCCGGCTGGTGCCGTGGCCCTGGACCCTGAATGTGGCGGGCGTGCCGCACCGCTTCAGTTCCCGCGCCAAAGCCTGTGCGGGTTTGCAAAAGGCGCTGTGGGAGGCTCCCCACACACGGGTCGACGTCGGCCTCGGCCAGATCAATCTGGGTTATCAGAAGCACCGCTACCCGCAGCCCTGCGATCTACTCGACCCGTATCGCAACCTCGCTATCGCAGCGGAAATTCTGCGCGAACAGCACACCGACGGCGAGGACTGGCTGCTCGCCATTGGACGCTACCACCGCCCGGCAGGTGGGGCACCGGCTGCCCGCTACCGCATGAGTGTGCACAAGCACCTGCAGCGCGTGCTCGGCGGCGCCCTCGCTGAAAACTCCCTCAGGAGAAAACCACTATGAAGCTCCATCCTCCTCTGCGAATCGCCGCCCCATCGCTGTTCGGCCTGCTATGCCTGGCCACCGGGGGAGCGCTCGCAGACGCCGCCTCGTTGATCGTGGTCGAAGACCGTGGCGGTGTTTCGGCATGGCCCTACTACCAATCACTGAATCTACGACCACGCCAGGACCAGCCGTTAGCCCCTTCCCTCTCCGCACCTCATCCGTCACAGCAACGTTTCAGCGAAACAGACATGCTGCCGGTTCGTTCCGGGCGGCTGTCGCCGGGGGAGGAGCCGCGCAGGGTCATCCAGGCCTCCGGGCTGCGGCCAATGTTTCTGGTCGGCGATGACGACCACTCGCGCCAATGGTTACGCGAGCGTGCAGCAATCCTGGGCGAGTTGAAGGCGGTCGGCCTGGTCGTCAACGTGGCATCTGCCGACGCCCTTGCCACCTTGCGCGGACTGGTCCCGGACCTGACACTGTCGCCGGTATCAGGCGACGATCTCGCAGAACGCCTGGGGTTGCACCATTGCCCCGTACTGGTCACTGCCACCGGCATTGAGCAGTGAGCCACTCGCCATGGCCCAGCCTCATGCGGTGGAAGTCCTACTACGGCCAGCGGTGGAGCTGTACACCGTGGCCGTCTGCGCCGCTGCCACGCTTCTGTGCCTGGTGGCGCCATGGTCGCTCGCGCTCAATCCGCTGCTCGGCCTGGGCTCGGCCCTGGCATTCTTCGCCTTTGGCGCGATCCGCCTGCGGGAAGCCTGGGCCATCCTGCGCTACCGCCGCAATATCCGCCGTCTGCCGAAGTACGTGATGACCAGCCGTGCTGTGCCGGTCAGTCAGCAGCGCCTGTTCATCGGTCGGGGGTTTCGCTGGGATCAACGGCACACGCATCGGCTGATGCAAACGTACCGCCCCGAGTTTCGTCGTTATGTGGAACCCACGGCTGCCTACCGCATCGCCCGCTGCCTGGAAGAGCGGGTGGAATTCGCACCCTTCCCACTCTCAAAGCTTGCCCGACTGACGGCCTGGGACAGCCCATTTAATCCGGCGCGGCCGCTACCTCCAGTCGGTGGCATGCCGCGCCTGCATGGCATTGAACCGCATGAAGTGGACGTTACGCTGCCGCTGGGGGAACGGGTTGGGCATTCACTCGTCCTGGGCACCACGCGGGTGGGCAAAACAAGACTCGCCGAGCTGTTCATCACCCAGGACATCCGGCGGCGTAACGCAGCCGGCGAGCATGAAGTGGTCATCGTCTTCGACCCCAAAGGCGATGCGGACCTGCTCAAGCGCATGTATGTCGAGGCCAAACGCGCCGGGCGCGAGGGCGAGTTCTATGTTTTTCACCTCGGCTGGCCAGATATTTCCGCCCGCTACAACGCCGTGGGACGGTTTGGTCGCATCAGCGAGGTGGCCACGCGCATTGCCGGCCAACTCTCCGGCGAGGGTAATTCCGCGGCGTTTCGCGAGTTCGCCTGGCGCTTCGTCAACATCATCGCCCGTGCACTCGTCGAGCTGGGGCAGCGGCCCGACTACCTGCTGATCCAGCGGCACGTGGTGAACATCGATGCCTTGTTTATCGAATACGCCCAGCACTACTTCGCGAGCAACGAGCCGAAGGCCTGGGAAGTCATCGTGCAGATCGAGGCCAGGCTCAACGACAAGAACACTCCCCGCAACATGATCGGCCGCGAGAAGCGCGTCATTGCGCTCGAACAATACCTGTCACAGGTCAGGGTCTACGATCCGGTGCTGGACGGGCTCAGATCTGCCGTACGCTATGACCGCACCTACTTTGACAAAATTGTCGCCTCGTTGCTGCCCCTGCTGGAAAAGCTCACGACCGGCAAGATTTCTCAGTTGCTGGCCCCGGACTATGCCGATCTGGCCGACCCCCGGCCCATTTTCGACTGGATGCAGATTATCCGGAAGAAGGCCGTGGTGTATGTGGGCCTCGATGCGCTCTCGGATGCCGAGGTTTCAGCCGCCGTGGGCAACAGCATGTTCAGCGACTTGGTGTCGGTCGCTGGACACATCTACAAGTTCGGTATTGACGATGGTCTACCCGGCACGGCGTCTGGGGTCAAAGTACCGATCAACGTGCACGCCGACGAGTTCAACGAACTGATGGGTGATGAGTTCATCCCCATGGTCAACAAAGGCGGCGGTGCCGGTCTCCAGGTCACCGCCTACACGCAAACGCTCAGTGACATTGAAGCGCGTATTGGCAACCGCGCCAAAGCCGGTCAAGTGGTCGGTAACTTCAACAATCTGTTTATGTTGAGGGTGCGGGAAACTGCGACCGCCGAATTACTCACGAAACAACTGCCGAAGGTTGAGGTGTACACCACCTCACTGATGAGCGGCGCCACCGACAGCTCCGACATTCACGGCAAGACCGATTTTACCAGCAACACCCAGGACCGCATCACGACGACGAGTGTGCCCCTGATCGAACCCGCCCATGTTGTCGGCCTGCCCAAGGGGCAGTGCTTTGCACTGATCGAAGGCGGCAACCTCTGGAAGATTCGCATGCCGCTGCCGGCACCCGACCCTGACGAAGTGATGCCTAGGGACCTGCAGCAGCTTGCTGGGTACATGCGCCAACACTACGTCGAGGCGGGTGACTGGTGGGACAGCAAAGCACTACCGGGCCTGCAGGATGCCCCTCTGCCTGATGACCTGCTTGACGGGATCCGGCATATGGCGACCGCCGAAGTGGATGCTGAAGAGGCGCAACCGTGAGTGACCCGGCCAACACAGCGCAGCGCCAGCAGACCCAACAGCAGGGTTTGATCACCGGCATCATCACGCTGCCATTCCGGTTTGTGGCCGTGCTGTTGGGGTCTTTGTTTCTGTCCATCGTGATCGAATGTGTGGGTATGCACCTGTTCTGGGCCGATCAAGGCTGGCGGCACGCGCAAGGCATGCTGGACTACGAACTGACGCAACTCTCACAACACTTCACACGCAGCGCCGTGGTGCAGGAACCGGGACAAACGGCGTCCTGGTTGGTAGAAACGGCTTACCAATGGGTGTTCGTCAAAAGCGGGCTCATTGACTGGATGCGCGACGCATCGGCCAAAGCCAGTTCACCCAGCCAGGGAGCGGGTCGGGATTTCCGTTTTTATCTGAGTCAGGTTTATGTGTACCTGGAGAACGATCTGATCGCCAGTGCGTACACGCTACTGGTGTTCCTCGTCCGGCTGCTGGTGCTGGTACTGACCATCCCACTATTCCTGATGGCAGCTTTCGTCGGACTGGTCGATGGCCTGGTGCGGCGGGACATCAGGCGCTTTGGTGCGGGCCGTGAGTCAGGCTTTGTCTACCACCGGGCAAAGGCCAGTCTGATGCCTCTCGCCGTCATGCCTTGGGTCCTTTACCTGACCCTGCCCGTCAGCGCACACCCGCTTCTTATCTTGCTTCCCTGCGCAATTCTGTTAGGTGCCGCAACAGACCTCGCAGCAGGCAGCTTCAAAAAATACCTATAAGTGCTGACCGGTATTTCAGGCCAGTAATGCCTGCGCCGCCTCCATTTGCTCGTGCTCAAACGCTGGCGCAAAATCGTCCAACTCGCTCGCTTGCAACCCCACCACTGCACTGAGCGCAATCTGCCGCCAGTCCAGCACGGCGTCATACACTTCTGCCAGCACGGCCAACGCATCCTCCCGACTCAACGAAAAATAGGTGCTCCGCGCCAGCAGCATCTCAAGATCGGTGATCGGTCCATCCTCCTCCGACAGCCAGGTTTTCGACTCTCGCTCTTTGTCCGGGAAGGGATTGACGTCGAATGCCGGTGCCAGCCGCCAGAGCCCCTTTTCCACATGAAGAAAGCCATGGTTCTGCAGGTGGTCATCCACATTGGTGATCAGTAGGTTAAAAACCAGTCGCCGCCACAGCTGCTGCACATCTGCGGTCGGTGCATACCCCACGGAACGGATAGCATCGGCAATTTCGGTATAGCTTCGATCCTCTTCGCGCGACGCCTGCAGCAAAGACGCGGCGGACTGGTATGGAATACGCCCATCAGCACTATCGCGATCGAAACGACGGATGATAGCGACCGGTACGCCGTCCAACTCTATGATACGGGCCGGCGCGGCATTGATACCTGCTTGTTTTGCCAAGCATAAGGCCAGCACTTCGCCGCGCGTCACGCTACGGGTGTCGCCCACGCTTGGGAATTTTCCAATGGCGAGTGCGCCATCCTCATCGACCACCGTGCTCTTGGGGCGCATCCCGCCGAGCGATGTGCCTTTGCCCTGAAGGTAACGCAAATCTTCAGTGCTTTCCTGACCTTTCTCAACTGCCCGGCTGGCCTGGTAGATGCGCTGCAATTCCAGCAGTGGCGGTGTAGCGCGCCGTCCATCTTCAATCGTCCGGCAATAATGTCCGTTCTGATCGCGCAGTCTCAGCGCGCCGATCCGGCTGAAATCGTCAACCGCCAGCAGGTAGTCCATCTCTGTCAGCGACGCGAGCGATGGATTACCCTTACGACGCTTGGCATGGTCACGTGCGATGACCCGGCGTCCCCAAGCGTCCGGTGTCGTATCGGCAATGGCGAAATGAAAGACCGAATCGTGAGCTGAGGGAGCTCTACGTGGCTGATAACCCGAGATCAGGCTGAGATCGGCAGAAACATTGAACCCCTCCTGATTCCCCAACCATCCCTGCTCATAGGCAAAGGTGGTGTTCTCACGGCGTCCCTGCTTGACGTAAATAAGAGTGCCAACAGGTATTCCCGCCTTACCAAGACAGACCTGGACTTGCTGGCGAACTGAAGTAACCGATTTCATAATGCCCCCGATGCCGGCGGTTTACTGCGTACACGTTTAGGCAATTGTTCATCCATCAGCGTCAACCCGATGTCGTCGTGCGCCGTATCCAGCAGGTTGGCCAGCGCCTGTACCTCACCGAACACGTGCAAGGCGCGGGCGAAGAAATGAATAGGCACCCGCATATCCCCTTTCTCCATGCGCCGAACAGTGGACACAGAAGCTCCCATTCGCTCTGCAAGCGAGGCCTGTGAAATCCGTCGACGCCTGCGTGCAAGCTCAATGTCGCTGCCGAGCTTGCGGAGCGCCCGCTCGACGGGCAACGGCAATGGTGTACTCATTTATCATCCTCATAGGAACGCTTAAGGCTATTATCAGTTCCCATGAGAACAATTACCTCACGCCTTGTTACTGTTGTCAATAAACATCCCACGGGAGCGCTAATAAGCGATTAGCACTCCAATCAGAATGCTAAAGTGAAATTTGACAAGATATCCGCCCTGAGCGTCCACGATTTCGATACGCAGAGACACAGATGAAGAGATAGCTGTTCTGCGATGAAACAATCGCCCCTGCCACTCTCTTCAGAATGCACAACGCAACACCACCAAAAAAATGTTGTAAGGAAAGTGGTGAGGAGTAACTCCCCATTGTTTGCGGCTTTCCACCAGCTATCCCCGCAGCATCGAGCCATTCGAGTCCATCGGAAATGGCGCAATGGCAAGGTTTCACAATTCGGCTTACGCATGGCGACGTCCTGTCGTAGCGTTGCTGCTCACCAGTATCTTCATCACACAGCTCGCCGCCGCAGCTGACGATGGGTATGAGCGTGAACACCTGGCGGCCGTCGCCCGCCAGCTCGACCTGCTTGACCGTCTGGCCAAACAATCCGCCAGCACCGCCCCCGAGTCACGCTCCCGCTATCACTTCGACTATCGGCGTCTGGATGCCGACCTGCAGCGCATGCGGTCGGGCATCAACGACTACCTGACGCCTCAGCGTGCACAGCCACGCGATCCCTCTGCACTGCTTGGCGATTACCGCCAGGACGCCAAACAGGAGGATGACCGATGAACGCCAACCAGCTTGCCGCCTTTCAGGCCAATGCAGGCTTCACCCCCTCTGCTGTCGCCGGCGTACTGCTCGGCGCCGTGTTCGCAACCCTGCTGCTGTGGGGCGTATGGGCCCTGCGCACAGCCTATGTCGGCTGGTCGGAACAGCGGATTTCCCAGCGTCAGTTCGTCGGCGTTGCGGTGAGGTTTATCGCGATGTACGTGGTGCTGACTTTTTTCCTGCTCTCCTAACGCAAAGGCTCACATCATGAACCTGCTCTCGTATCGCTTGCATTCGGCACGTATGGCCGTCCTGACCTCGGCATCCACACTCGCCATGCTGCCGACGTTTGTCCGGGCCGACCTCCCAACCCTGGAAGATCCGTCGAGGGGCACCGGCTCCGGCATCATGGAGACGCTGCGCAATTACGGTTACGACATCGTGATGCTCGTTGCCTTGCTGGTGGTCGCCTCGATGTTTGTCGGTGTCTGCTACCACGCCTACGGTACCTATGCGGAAATCCACACGGGCCGCAAAACCTGGGGGCAATTCGGCCTGACGGTGGCCGTGGGCGCCGTCCTGCTGGTCGTTGGTGTCTGGCTGCTCACTGAAGCCACCGGCGTGCTCTAGGAGTCATGCCATGAGCACGCATCAGGACATTCGGCCTGACGGGACGGTGGTGTTTCTTCCACACCGTCTCAACCGTCACCCCGTGGTCGTCCGCGGCCTTACCGCGGATGAGCTGTGGATCTGCGCCGGGCTGTCGGCGGCAGGCAGCCTGGTGGTTGGCGTGCCGCTGGCCTTTGTATTTTCGACGATCGCCATCGTGCCCACGGCCATCATGCTGGGCATCGCTGCCGGGGTGTTTGCAGGTGGAGGCATGCTGCGTCGCCAGAAACGTGGCAGACCCGATACCTGGCTGTATCGCCAACTGCAGTGGCGTATTGCACAGCGTCATCCAGCCTTAGCGTCTTTTGTGGGCGCGCACGCGTTAGTGATCCGATCGGGTTACTGGAGCACGCGCAGGAGCAAGGCAGCGTGAGCCGGTTCAAGAACGAAATCACTCACCTCCAGTCGCACATCAAGACCTTGCGGCTGGGGCTTGGCGCACTACTTGTTATCGCCTTGGTGATGGGCGGCGGCTGGTGGAGCGCACCGCGTGACCTGACCGTGCACGTCCCGCCCGACCTGCGCTCCGGCAGTACCCGGAAATGGTGGGAAGTGCCACCCGAAAGCGTCTACGCCTTCTCGTTCTACATCTGGCAGCAACTCCAGCGCTGGCCCACCAACGGTGACGAAGACTATGCGCGCAACATTCATGTACTGGCGCCCTACTTCACCCCCGCCTGCCAGACCTTTCTGCGCAATGACTATGAATACCGCCGTACGGCAGGTGAGTTACGCCAGCGGGTACGAGGCATTTATGAAATTCCGGGGCGTGGCTACGGCGAGAACCCGGCCCAGCGGGTGAAAGTCGTCTCCGACCGCGATTGGATCGTCACGCTTGATGTGACGGCGGATGAGTACTACGGCGCCGAGCAGGTCAAACGAGCGCTGGTTCGTTACCCGCTCAAGGTCGTACGGGTGGACGTCGACCCCGAGCGCAACCCGTTCGGCCTGGCCCTGGACTGCTACAGCGGCGCGCCGCAACGCATCATCAGCCCCGACCCCGTCACACCTGCCAGCACCACGCCGGGCGGGCTGGGTGGCGCTATGGGAGAGACGCCATGAAACACCTGCTCTGTGCCTTCAGCCTGCTGCTCACCGTTGTGCTGTCGCCGACAGTCCACGCCGTGGAGATCCTTCGCTGGGAGCGCCTGCCCCTGGCGGTTTCCCTGGTCGTGGATCAGGAGCGGATCGTGTTCATCGACCGCAACGTCCGCGTGGGTGTGCCTGCTTCACTCGCCGGACGCCTGCGGGTACAAAGTGCCGGTGGTGCACTCTATCTGCGCGCCAGTGAGCCCATCGAACCAACACGCCTGCAACTGCAGGATGCTGACAACGGGACACTGATCCTGCTGGACATCGCGGCTGAGCCCGCTCGGGCAGGCCAGGCAGCGATGGAGCCCGTGCGCATTGTTGAGGCTGAGGGCCCTGCTCAACGCTACGGCGAGGCGCAGACATCTCAGGACAGTCATGACAGCGCCGACACGACCAGCCCGCCTCGTGCTGCCCGTGAAACACCTGTGCCCGTGGTTCTGACCCGCTACGCCGCGCAGCACCTGTACGCCCCACTGCGCACAGTCGAATCCGTTCCTGGCGTGACGCGCGTGAACCTGCGCCGCCATCAGCCCCTAGACGCGCTGCTGCCCACCCTGCCCGTTCAGGCCAGAGCCATCGCCGCCTGGCGGCTGGATGATCTGTGGGTGACCGCCGTCAGGTTGGCCAACAGGTCGACCTACTGGCTCACCCTGGATCCGCGCGAACTGCTGGGTGATTTCACGAACGCAACGTTTCAGCATTCAGCCTTGGGCCCTGTCGGTACCCCGGAAGACACCTCGGTGGTTTACCTGGTGACCCGAGGGCATGGCCTGGCCGAATCTCTGTTGCCGGCAGTCAGCCCGATCAATGCAGCGCTGAATCTGCCGTCCCCCTCAACGCCTGCCCCGAAGGACGGAGTTCGTCATGAAAGGTAACGGTCTGCTGAAGTGGCTGATGGTGCCCATGGCGCTCTTGCTGGTGTTCGTCGGGATCAAGCTGTTTTCCGACGGTAACGTCCAACCGGTCAATGACGGCACTCCCCGGCTGACGCCGCAAGAGGCAAAGGCATTGGGTATCGAAGGCGACACGCCCCGCGACACCGTGGCGACGCTGGTAGGTCAGGTCAAACAACTGCGTACCGAATTGCAGGGTGCGATGGCGGACAACAAAACGCAGAAGTCTGAAAACGAGCGGTTGCGTCAGCGTGAAGGCTCAATTGACCGGCGCATCCAAAGTGCGCTGGAGACTGAACGCAACCAGTTGCGCAACGACCGTGAGCAGGTCTCCGGCGAGCGGCAGCAAGCTCAGGGCTTGCTGCAAGACCTGCAGCGCCAAATCGAAGGGCTGTCCAGTCAGCGTGGCGATGCCGACCTTCCCATCGGTCTGGGCCTGAAACCCGGGGACGGCGATGGACTCGGCAGTGACGGTATTCACTGGATTGAACCGGACGATGCCAGGCGCGATGGTAAAAGTAGCGCCTCTGGCAAGCGCGACAGCTTCAGCTTCCCCACCCGTTTCGGGCCCGCGCAGAAGACGCTGGAAGCGACCCGGGAGACCGTCGTGGAAGCTGGCAGCAAGGCGACGGGTGTGTCCACCGCAACGCCGGTTTACACCGTGCCAACCAACGCAACGCTGATGGGCTCGATTGCGATGACTGCGTTGATCGGGCGCGTGCCGGTGGACGGTACGGTGAATGACCCCTACCCGTTCAAGGTCCTCATTGGTCCCGACAACCTCACCGCCAACGGCATCGACCTCCCCGAGGTGTCCGGCGCGGTGGTCAGCGGTACCGCATCAGGCGACTGGACGCTGTCCTGCGTGCGCGGCCAGATCCGCAGTGTGACGTTCGTGTTCCATGACGGCACCATCCGCACCGTGCCCGAAGAGGGCCAGCTCGGTGGCAACCAGCAGCAGGACAACAGGGGCAGCAACGCTACCCAGGAAGGCCTGGGCTGGATCAGCGATCCCTATGGCATCCCGTGCGTTTCAGGTGAACGCCGCAGCAACGCCCAGCAGTACCTCGGCAGTCAGGCGCTGATTACGGCGGCGGGTGCCGGCGTCGCATCGCTGATCAAATCGGACAACGACAGCGTCGCTGTGGTGGCTAACAACAACGGTTCAATGGGCACCGTGGGTATTACCGGCAACGAAGCGGTGGGCCGCATCCTCGCGGGCGGTGTGCAGGACATGTCGCAGTGGGTGAACAAGCTCTACGGGCAGGCCTTCGCAGCCGTCTACGTCAAGCCCGGTGCCCAGGTCGCCGTCCATCTCGAACAACCCCTCAGCATCGACTACGCCCCCAAAGGTCGTCGCGTCGATCACCGTTTAGGAGGCGCTCCCCATGCGCAGGATCTGGATTAACGGCCTGACGGTCCTCATGGTGGCCGTGGCCTTGGCCGGCTGCTCGACCAGCAAGGAAAAGATGCTGCCGCATGACGGCAACACCATGCTCGATATCTGGAACGAGGAGACCGGCGGTGCCGCGCGTGGCGGGCAGAGTGCCCAGCAGTTGCTGGACGCCCGGCAGTCGCTGCGTCGGTCACTCACGCAAGACGATGTGAACGCGGCGCCGACTGTCAACGCAAGCTATACCCGCACCGCGCAGAACGAGATCTACCGGCAGTTCCACCGCCTGCCCAATCCAGACCTTGTGATGTACGTCTTCCCCCATCTGGCAGGCACTGATCCCGCTCCCGTTCCCGGGTACACGACCGTCTTTCCCCTGTACCAGCGGGTCCAGTACGCCATGCCCGGTGAACGGGTCGAGAACTACTGATGCGCTGGCCATTTTCCCGCGTACCTGAGACAACTCAGACAGACAGGCCAACGCCGGATGCCTGGGAACGCCATGTTGCCGAACTGCAGGCTCACGGCATTCCGACGCCGGGCAAGCCCGGTGCCACGCGGCGGCGTCCTGCCACACAGGCTGACGAGCAGGCGCTTTATGACGTCGCGCCCTCGTTTGCCGATCTGTTGCCCTGGGTCGAATACCTGTCCGACTCAAAATGCATGCTGCTCGAAGACGGCGTCTCCGTCGCGGCATTTTTTGAATTGATGCCCGTCGGTACGGAGGGCCGTGAGGCGGCCTGGCTTGCGCAGGCGCGCGACGCCCTGGAAAACGCACTACAGGACAGTTTCGATGAACTGGATGACTCGCCCTGGGTGATGCAGCTCTACGCTCAGGACGAGACCGACTGGAACCCGTACCTTGCCTCCCTGCGCAGTTATCTCCAGCCACGGGCACAGGGCAGCGCCTTCAGCGAGTTCTACCTGCGCTTTTTCGGTCACCATCTGCGGGCCGTTGCCAAGCAGGGCGGCCTGTTCGAGGACCGCACAGTCACCAAGTTACCCTGGCGCGGCCAAACGCGCCGCGTCCGCCTGGTGGTATATCGGCGGGCTGGGAGTACGCCCGCCCGACGCGGGCAATCCCCCGAGCAGGCATTGAATGTCATTTGCGACCGGCTGCTCGGCGGCCTGTCCAATGCGGGCATACGCGCCCGTCGCCTGCAGGCGGCAGATATTCATGCCTGGCTGGTGCTTTGGTTCAACCCGCGGCCGACGATGCTCGGCCCCACGTTAGACGACCGCGAACGCTTCTACCGCCTCACGTCCTATCCGACGGAGTCCGAACCCGGCGAGCTGGAACTGGCCAGTGGTACGGATTTCGCGCAGCGCCTGTTTTTCGGCCAGCCCCGCTCTGACGTCGAAAACGGCCTGTGGTACTTCGACGACCTGCCCCACCGGACCGTTGTTGTCGACCGGTTGCGCACGCCGCCCAACACCGGGCACATCACCGGTGAAACCCGCAAGGGCGGTGATGCGATCAATGCCCTGATGGATCAGATGCCCGAAGACACGGTGATGTGCCTGACGATGGTCGTCACGCCGCAGGACATTCTTGAGGCGCACCTGAATCACCTGGCGAAAAAGGCAGTTGGTGAAACCCTGGCCTCGGAACAGGCATTGAAGGACGTCCAGCAGGCGCGCGGGCTGATTGGCAGTGCACACAAGCTGTATCGCGCCTCGCTGGCGTTCTACCTTCGGGGTCGGGACATGGCAGACCTCGATACCCGCGGTCTGCAACTGGGCAACGTCCTGCTCAACGCAGGCCTGCAACCGGTGCGCGAAGAAGATGAAGTCGCGCCGCTCAACAGCTATCTGCGTTGGTTACCCTGTGTCTATGACCCGGGCAAAGACAAGCGTCAGTGGTACACCCAACTCATGTTCGCGCAGCATGTAGCCAACCTGGCACCGACTTGGGGGCGCAGTGCCGGCACCGGCCGCCCCGGGATCACCTTCTTCAACCGTGGCGGCGGCACCATCACCTTTGATCCGTTGAACCGACTCGACCGCCAGATGAATGCACACCTGTTCCTGTTCGGCCCCACCGGTTCAGGCAAGTCGGCCACGCTCAACAACATCCTCAACCAGATCACCGCCATCTACCGGCCACGGCTGTTCATCGTGGAAGCCGGTAACAGCTTTGGCCTCTACGGTGAGTTCGCCGCGCGTCTGGGGCTGACGGTGCATCGCGTCAGGCTTTCGCCCGGTGCAGGCGTGAGCCTTGCGCCCTTCGCCGACGCCTGGCGCCTGGTCGACACGCCCAGCCAGGTCCAGACACTCGATGCCGACGCGCTCGATGAAGAATCCGCCGAGGGCGATGCCAGTGCTGACGAGCAACGTGATGTGCTGGGTGAACTGGAGATCACCGCACGATTGATGATCACCGGCGGGGAGGACAGAGAGGAAGCCAGGATGACCCGTGCCGATCGCAGCCTGATCCGTCAGTGCATCCTCGAGGCCGCCCATCGCTGCGTGATAGAAAAACGCACGGTACTGACCCGTGATGTACGCAATGCGCTGCGCGAACGCGGTTGCGATTCGACGTTACCCGAGACACGTCGTACTCGTCTGCTGGAAATGGCCGATGCGATGGACATGTTCTGCCAGGGCGTCGATGGCGAGATGTTCGACAGGCCGGGTACGCCTTGGCCGGAGGCCGATATCACGGTTGTCGACCTGGCCACGTTCGCCCGCGAGGGCTACAACGCGCAGCTGTCGATTGCCTACATTTCGCTGATCAACACCGTCAACAACATCGCCGAGCGCGACCAGTTCCTCGGCCGCCCGATCATCAATGTCACCGATGAAGGCCACATCATCACCAAGAACCCGCTGCTCGCGCCCTATGTGGTCAAGATCACCAAGATGTGGCGCAAACTGGGCGCCTGGTACTGGCTGGCAACGCAGAACCTGGACGACCTGCCGAAAGCCGCCGAGCCCATGCTCAACATGATCGAGTGGTGGATTTGCCTGAGCATGCCGCCCGACGAGGTGGAGAAGATTGCCCGGTTTCGTGAACTGAACGCCTCGCAGAAGGCCCTGATGCTGTCCGCACGCAAGGAAGCCGGAAAATTCACGGAGGGGGTGATTTTGTCAAAATCAATGGAGTTGCTGTTCCGTGCGGTACCGCCCAGCCTGTACCTGGCGCTGGCAATGACGGAACCCGAAGAGAAAGCCGAACGTTTTCAGTTGATGCAGCAGCACGGCATCAGTGAACTGGAAGCCGCGCTACGCGTTGCCGACCAGATCGACCGAGCGCGGGGCATCGAGCCGCTGCGCTACGACCTGTTTGATTGACGTCGAGGATTCCGCCATGCCTTCGCCCACTTTCCTCCTCTACCGTCGGTGGCCGTGCGGGGTCTGGCTGCTGGGGTGGGTGATTGCTGGCCTGCTCGTGCTCTGGCTTTGGTCGTGGGCCGACGAGTCGCATGAGTCAACCCACACGTCGGACACCACCGCTGCCCAGCACCCGGCCGGCCCACCTTGGCGCTATGGACGCATGAATGCGCGCTTCACCATTGTCGAATACGCCGATCTCGAATGCCCCTACTGCAAGGCCTATGACCCCATACTGCGGCATTGGATCGACCAGCACCCGGAGGTGAATCTGCAATGGCACCACCTGCCGCTAGCCATGCACGAGCCGGCAGCGACTCGACAGGCGCGTCTGGCCGAATGCATCGGCGAGTCCCACGGCCATGATGCGTTCTGGCAAGCCATCACCTGGATCTACCAGCACACCCGCAGCGACGGCCAGGGCCTGCCGCCCGACACCGAGTACCACGGCCAGGACCCAACCGTGCAAGCCTGCCTCGCCAGTGAGCGGCCCGACACCATCATCCAGGGGCAGGCCAACGAAGCACGCCATGGCGGCGTGAGCGCCACCCCGACCCTGCGTCTGATCGACCACCACAGCGGCCAGTCACTGACCCTGGCCGGCCCGGCCGAAGGCGACGCGTTGCTGTCGGCATTGGACCTATTGGTGTCCAACGGTACGGCGCCATACGCAGCACAACTTCATCACCAAATGCCTGCCGACGTCGTCGGCGACATGCCCAGATAGCCCGCGGTCTTCAAGGCTATGGCGCGGTTTCGACCGCGTTGACTGCACGCCAGTTCGCCACGCATCCCCCGAGCGAACGGTCATCTGCGCAAGCGATGGCGGATGCCTATCGTCACTGTCTCCGGAGGGTCCGCCCTCCAGGGACGGCTGCCTCCAATTCCTAAAGGAGGTTCCCATGTCCACATCCCTCGCCATGATCAGTGGTAATGCGTCACTCAATCCCGTCGGCACACCGGACGACGACCAAATCATCGAACAGGCGTTGGTCATCCTTGAGCAGCGAGTGTTCACTCGTGGCCCCTCGCTGCAAAGCCCGGAGGATGTGCGCAATTTCCTGCAGCTGAAAATCGCAGCACAGCCGCATGAAGTCTTTGGCGCCGTGTTCCTCGATTCGAAGCATCAGGTGCTGGCCTACGAGCCTTTGTTCCAAGGCACTATCGACAGCGCCAGCGTCTATCCACGGGTGGTGCTCAAGCGCTGCCTGGACCATAACGCCGCCGCTCTGGTGCTCTGCCACAATCACCCTTCCGGCTGTACTGAACCCAGTACGGCGGACGAAACGTTGACCCAGCGATTGAAGGAGATATTGGGACAGGTCGATATCCGTCTGCTGGATCACTTCATCATCGGGAAAGGCGATCCTTATTCGTTCGCCGAACACGGATTGATCTGATCCTCCTCGCGCCAGCTTGCTGACGCTCCAACACCCCATCGGAAGCGATGCTTTCGATGGGGTATCTGCGGTCCACGAAATACCGCGATTCATCGGTGCATGGAAACCGGGCACCTCCCTTTTCCGATTGTTTGTTGTCGCGTTAAGCGCGATGCGTTGCACTACCGAGGTCATGAACCACCGGATGCTGCGCCATGTTGTGTTCTCTTTCGCCCGGCCCGATCAGTTGCCTGGCCTTGGCCATTGCGCTGTGTGCCTCTGCGGCTAGTGCAATGGATATCTGGGTCATCACCGACCGCCAACATCCCGTGCAAGGTACACCTGACCGACTGATCGAGCTGGATGCACCCGCGCGTATTGAAGCCGAACTGTCGACCGATCTTCCAAGTGATGTCCAGCAAGCGTCACTCTTGGTACAGCAGCGCCTCAAGCACGGCGGCCCCGCGCTGGAGCAGCGTCTGGCCAGGACCTACCAGGACGTGACCGATGCCTGGAGCTTGGGCATTACCTCTCTCCCCGCCATCGTCATGGATCAACGCTACGTAGTTTATGGCGAGCCGGGCGTCGCCACGGCGATCGCACGCATCGAGGCCTACCGGAGGACTCAACCATGAAGTGTGCCCGGCTTCGGCGTACCGGCATCGCCACCATTCTGTTAATGACCGCCTCGTCATCGTTCGCGCTCAACACCGCGACCATCGTGTCTTCCACTTTGTCCCCATCGTGCCTGGAATACCGGGTGGTAGGGATCTGCTATTGGCTGTTCTGCACGCCGTTCGGCTGCTCGGTGCGGACGTCCACCAAGGTGCGCCACTACATTCCGGATGCCGTGGTTTCGAGTTACTCCAATACCGGTGAGAACCCGTGGCTCGAAGTGCGGGCCATGAGCGCACCCAACGTGACGGCCCAGGCCGGTGGCGACGGCACGACGAACCATGACAATGAAAGCAACATGGCGAAGTTCAAGAACGCCGACGTGATCGGCCATCCCGGCGGTCATGTGTTCGGCCAATTTGCCAGCACCTCAGGTTACGCCTGCAAAGGTGCCGGCACCGCGTTCATGCCGTACCTGCTGAGCACGCTCGACACCGTGGCCTGGCGCTACAACGTGCCCGAAGCCGTGTACCCAGAGGCCCTGATTCCGGGCATGCGCGAGATCGGCGCGCGCAGCACGTTCAACCTGTGGGGCGCCGTCTATCCGCGCGGCGGATTTCTGCATCAGACCGACGATTATAAGACCGGTGCCGTGGTCGCCCAACGCGCCGGCGACATCGTCACCCGGCGGGGGCAATTGCATGTCTATCAGCCATTGCTCGCGAACTCGCAGCCCGGTTACTGGCCGGCCGGAGCGCTGGAGGAAAGCAATGCCTCGACCGGCAAGTGGCAGGAGCTGACGCCGCGTCTTTCCAACAGCTGCGCGGTGTTCCCCCACAGCGAACCGCTGACCCAGGCCCAGCAAGGTGATTATGCCTGGGCGCTTTGGCGCCCATACAGCTGTTGCGAACGCCGCGGGCAGACGTTCCTCGGCAGTACAGACTTCAACTGAGGGGAAAACAATGAAGCGTCCTGTCACCCTCTTCCACCCATTGCCGTTGCGGTGGCAGGTGGCCCTGCTGGCCAGCGCGCTGGTGCTGGTCAGCAACCTGGTATCGGCCCAAACTGACGGTTTCCAGAACAGCGGCAGCGTGATTGGCGACGACCTCATGTATTCGATCGGTGGCGGCAGCGCGGTGTCTATGAGCCGCGCGGCCGGCATGCATTCGCTCGGTGTGGGCGCGGGCTGGAACAGCAACCTGATGTGCGGCGACATGAACATCAGCACCACGATCCAGAATCAGCTCAACGGCCTCACCAATGGCTTTCAGAACATCATGAGCAGCGTGATCCAGAACGCGACGAGCGCGGTCGCGTCGTTGCCGGCGCTGATCATTCAGCGGGCAGACCCCGGCCTCTACAACCTGTTGACCAACGGTATTCTTCAGGCCAGGCTCGATTTCGATCGTTCCAAACTGACCTGCCGCGCGATGGCCGAGAAGATGGCCGACACGGCAGGCGGACAGATGAGCTGGAGCCAGCTCGCCGAGGGGATGGCGTTGCGCCAGGCGGTGGCGAGCACTGACGCGGTGTCAGCCATCGAACAGGCTGAGACCAGCCGGGGCAAGGATGGCGTGCCGTGGGTGGGCGGCGGCAATGCTGGCGGTGCCGGCCAGCCGTCGATCAAAGTGATCGGCGATGTAACGCGTGCCGGCTACAACCTGGTCAATGGCCGCAGTGCAACCGACCCAACATCCATCGACCCGACGAGCTGTAATAGCCTGGCCTGCCAGACCTGGTCGTCGCCGCAAGCGGCCACCGACTGGGCCACACGCGTGCTCGGCGAACAGGAGCAGCGCACCTGCGCGATCTGCACCAAGACCCAGACCGTGCCAGGCGTCGGGTTGACGCCGCTGATTCAGGAAGAGTACGAGGCCAAGCTGGAAACGCTGCAGGAATTGATCAGCGGCGCCCGCCATACCACCGCTGAGAACTTGCGTGCAGCCGGCAGTACATCCTTGCCGGTTACCCGCGGCGTGATCGAAGCGCTGCGCGATGAACCCGACCAAGATGTCCTCGCCCACCGCCTAGCGTCCGAGGTAGCGCTGGCGTCGGTACTGGAAAAGGCTCTGCTGCTGCAGCGCACACTATTGACCGGCAAGAAAGAACCCAATGTCGCGGCTAACCAATTGGCCGTCGAAGCGGTCAATCATGAAAGCGACACGCTCGACCGCGAAATCCTCAACCTCAAAACCGAATTGGAGATCAGGCGCGAGCTGGCAAACAACTCGCCGATGACGATCATTCAGCGCCATGGCACGCGCGCGTCAGGCTCGCGTGGTATCTACGAGGGCGACCCGGTGCCGGATCGCCTCGACCAGTTACAGCGCTCCCATCCAGGAGACCCGCCATGAACGCAGCATGGCTACGGCCGCGCTGGCGCGTCGCCAGGGCATTGCTATGGATGCTGCTGCTCGTTGCGCTGGCAGTGGCGGCCAACATCGCTGGCCTCTATCGGGTCGGCAGCATTGCCGGCTGGGAACTCTGGCTGGCGAACGCGGCTGGCTACTTCCTGCTGTGGCGGCTCTGCCTCTACGGGGCGACTGTCTATGGCTGGGTGTGGATGCGCCGTCGGTTGCTGGCACGCGAATCGGATGCCTCGACACAGCGCCGGCTGCTACGTACCGAAATCGCCGGAGTCACTGCGATCGTCGCACTGGAGGCCAGCCTGCTGATGCAGGCGGTCTAGCGGGAGACCTGGAACATGACGCTTTTCACCACTGACTATCTGGAGTATTACCTGACCCTCGTGGGCTGGATCGTCCACAACGGCATCTGGGCGGTGCTGGTTTCCAGCGGCGTGTTCGCCATTCCCTTTATAGCCATTATTATCCAGGAATGGCTCAAAGCACGTACTGAAGGGGCCGACGAAGGCAACAAGGGCGTACTGTCCTCGATGCGCATCGAGAACCGCATCTGGGTGGCCATCGTCGTGCTGATGTTCGCCGGCATCCCGTTTATCGATATTGACCTCGGCACGATCAAGTACGACCAGGCGCGATCGGCACAGTGCCAGGTTAATATTCCGCAACCTACGGATACCGGCTGGTCGCAGTCATTCAGCACGCTCAACAACCAGAGTGCCAAGGTGCCGGTGTGGTGGGCATTCATGCATGCACTCTCGCGTGCGGTGACGGGGGCCTCGGTTGCGGCGATCCCGTGCGGAACAGATCTGCGACAAATGAGGATGGACATCAACACTACGCGCATTGACGACCCCCTCCTCGCACAGGACGTGGCGGACTTCACCCACGACTGCTATGGACCCGCCAGGGCGAAATTGTTCATGAGTCGACCGGAACTGGATGAAGCACAGATGCATGACGTGACCTGGATCGGCTCCAGTTACTTCGTCAACACCAACGGTTTCTACGACACCTACCATGCTAAGACACCCCGTGATGGCTGGCCCTACGATAGCAACCGAGACGCCGGACTCGCACAGGTGCCGAGCGGAGCGGGTTATCCAACATGTCATCAGTGGTGGAGCGATGGCAGTAACGGGTTGCGCACACGGCTATTGGCCCAAGTCGACCCCAACCTGCTCAACCGAATGGCAGGATGGGCCGGATTCTTGAGTCGTGCCGAAGTGGATAACTCGGTGGTCCGTGCGATCGCCTCCCCGCGCCAACAGAAGCTCAATCAGGGAACGGTTTACACCGACTATGGTGGCCAGATCGACAAGACCCTGCCGAACATCGTTACCCGCACGGCGGGCGACGTAGGTCTTGCGGTGGGAGCCATTCCTGCATTTCCGGCGATGGACGTGGTGCGCCAGGCCCTGCCAATGGTGTTGTCGCTGCTGAAGATGGCCTTGGTGATCTGCATCCCGCTAGTGCTGTTGATGGGCACCTACGACCTGAAGACCGTGGTCACCGTCAGCGTGGTCCAGTTCGCGCTGTTCTTCGTCGACTTCTGGTTCCAGCTCGCTCGCTGGATCGACAGCACCATCCTCAACGCGCTCTATGGCTCGGGCTGGGGTTGGAACCGGCCCGTCACTAATTTCGATCCAGTGATGGGGTTGAACAACGCCTTTGGCGATCTGTTGCTGAACTTCGTCATGGGGACGATGTTCATTGTGCTGCCAACCTTCTGGGTGATGGCGCTATCTTGGGCGGGTATCCAAGCAGGGAACATTCTTCAGGGGCTTGTTGGCGCTACAGGAGATGCAAAAGCCGCCGGTGGAAAGGGACCCAATGCATTGATGAAGGCCGTTTCAAAGAAATGAGCGGGTAGTCAATTGTCATCATGAACGTGCGGATCGATACGATAGCCATCATACGTGTAAAGTCCGAAGCCGGCTGGTCCGTTTTTCCACTCAGGCTCAGACGTTTCATCTAATTCTGCGTTATTTGCCACCCGGGAGATGACCACGCCGAATATCAGCAGCAAAGCCAGCCAGAACGCGGTATAGAGCAGCACAGCCAGTACCGCGAGCTTGACGCCCCAGATCAACACAGCCGCCGCTGACGTAGGCACGCCTTGCCCAATCAGCCATCCCGATACCCGCCGCTCTCTGCACACATAAGCACGCCATCTGCGGCCGAGCCAGCGGCCAAAGCGTTCTGCATTGCTGATGCGAGTTCTTGTGCTCATAGTCATCACCTGCTAAGCGCGTTGAACAATTACTCCAGTTTGCTCCAATTCTGCCGGCTGGCTGTCACCAACGCGTCCCAGTCGTCTGGCGGATTTCCACGACCCAGCATCTTCTCAAACACCGCATATGGATCGGACTTGCTCCCCGATGCACGCAGCGTTTGCTCATCGTTGACCCAAGCGTAGACAATCACTTTCGCCCTCGAGTCATAACGGAAGAATAGCCGAAACCGTCTCCCAATCTTGGCCCTTCGCCAGTGGCGGTATTCCGGCCCCAGTGTGTTTCCTTGACGGTACTCATCGCGCGCCGGCTCATCGGGAACGACTTCAAGCACCAGTTGGCTCAGGGCTCGGAACAGCTTGACGTTGGCATTGGATGCAAATCCTATCGGGTCATTCTGCTCCGCGCGCTGCGCGGCGGTATACAACCTCTGCAACTGCTCGATCACACAGTCGTGGAAGAGTAGCGTCCATCCGTGCCGCTGCATCAGAGCGCCACATCGCCGTCAATCTCGTTGGTCAGATTCACATCACGCCCAGCCTGCATCAGCATGGCGTGAGCCAGTTCGTCCGGCAACCCGCGAACATGCCGACCAGCCTCGATATCGCGGGCCAACAGACTCAGAAACGCGCCGATGGCCGGATCTTCGTGCTCGGCATTCGCGCGGGTGACAACAATCTGTCCATCCTCGCCCAGGTCGAACGCTACCTTGCCGCCGGTATCGACGCCCAACGCCTGACGGATCGGCTTGGGCAGCGTGATCTGGCCCTTCGATGTGAGCGTGGCTAGTTCATGAATGGCTGGCATGGCGTGGCGTGCTCCTTGGATGACAGTTTTTTCGATGGTAAGGAACATTCCTTTCCTCGTCAAGACAGATTGGCGAGATCTTCAGACGCCGGTAGGCGGATCGCGCTTACCTCAAAAAAAAAAGGACTGACCCCGTGTCGGATAGCTTGTAGAGCGACTCCCCGAGCCGAGCTACATGTAAAGGCTTCGATAAAGGTAAAAGGGCTGGGAAGGGTCAATGGAATGGGGGCAAGGGGAAAGGCTCTACCCGTAAAAGGAAAAGGCTCTCCCATCCACCGCAACGTCAGGTGACATCATGTTCGCGCTGTTCCAACGAAAACGCTCGGCGTCGGCACCGATGGCGCCCACGGAAGCGGCTGTAAAAGGTAAGGGGCTGACGCGGCCGGAGTCGGCCGCATCGCTGCTGGCCACCCCACGCCGGCAGAAGTTGCTAGAACACATCTGGCAACGTACTTCGCTCTCACGCAAGCAGTTCAGGTCCCTGTATCTCGCACCACTGGAACGTTACGCCGAGTTGGTCCAGCAGTTCCCCGCGTCGGAAAGCCATCACCATGCCTATCCAGGCGGCATGCTCGACCACGGGCTGGAAATCGTCGCCTACGCGCTCAAGCTGCGGCAATCGCACCTTCTTCCAGCAGGCACAACACCTGAGGACCAAGTAGCACAAGCCGAAGCCTGGACAGCCGCCATTGCCTACGCAGCGCTCCTGCACGATATTGGCAAGATCGCCGTCGACCTTCATGTGGAATATGCCGACGGCAACACCTGGCACCCCTGGCACGGACCATTGTTGCATCCGTACCGCTTCCGCTATCGCAAGGAGCGTGAGTACCGGCTGCACAGTGCCGCAACCGGACTACTCTACAACCGCCTGCTTGATGGTCACATCCTGGACTGGCTCAGCGACTATCCCGCGCTGTGGTCGTCGTTACTGTATGTGCTGGCAGGCCAATATGAACATGCCGGCGTGCTCGGTGAGCTCGTAACCCAGGCCGACCGTGCCTCTGTCGCTCAGGAGTTGGGTGGCGATCCAGCCAGGGCGATGGCCGCGCCGAAACACGCACTGCAACGCAAACTGCTGGAGGGACTGCGCTTCCTGCTTAAGGAGGAGCTGAGGTTGAACCAGCCCCAAGCATCAGATGGCTGGCTGACACAGGACGCCTTATGGCTCGTCAGCAAGACCGTCTCAGACAAGCTGCGCGCGCACCTGCTTTCGCAAGGCATCGAAGGCATCCCATCGAGTAACACCGCAGTATTCAACGTTCTGCAAGATCACGGCATGCTTCAGCCAACAGCCGATGACAAGGCCATCTGGAAGGCAGTCATCACGAGCGAGGGTGGATGGTCGCATACGTTCACCTTGCTACGGCTGGCCCCAGCCTTAATCTGGGAAACCGGGGAGCGGCCCTCGCCCTTTAGCGGCACTGTGAAGGTCGTACAGGAAGAAGCTGCGTCAATAGAGTCTACCGCCTGCATACCGCCCAGTGGCGAAGCCGCTGCGATGACGGTGAACGGAAGGCCTTCATCCGCACCAGTGATACCAGCCGCAACCGCGGTCCCTGCTGATGGACTGGATGATCTACTGGAGTTGTTCGCCACGCCGGATAACGCACACATTAGACCTTCACCACCGGGCAACAACGAACCCAAACGAACGCCAGTTCAACAAGAATCCAATGCGCCTGCTACGTCACCAGTATCTGTCATACAGGAGCAAGCCCCATGGACGCGGCTCTCAGGCGAACACTTCATGATTTGGCTGCACCAGCACATTGATAGCCGCAAGCTGATCATCAATGACGCGAAAGCTCTGGTCCATACCGTAGCCGATACCGTGTACCTGGTGAGTCCTGGGCTGTTTCAACGTTACGCACAGGAACACCCACAGTCAGCCGTCTTCGCCAAAGAAGAAAAGACGACAGACTGGCAGTGGGTGCAAAAGCGCTTCGAGAAGCTGGACTTGCACCGAAAGCAGGAGAACGGCTTGAACATCTGGTCCTGTGAAGTCACCGGACCGCGCAAATCACGCAGGCTGCATGGCTATCTGCTGAATGACCCTCTGCGACTGTTCAATGACATCCCTATGAACAACCCTTATCTCACGGTGTTGTCAACGACGAACTCTGCCGCGAAGCACAAGGGCGCGATATGAAAGGCTCTCACGTAAACGATATTCTTCCTGCGATGATCCCCCCACGGTTGAGTGACAAAACCTCGCCCCGCACTGCGGGCTGGCCAACGCCCACAATTTGAGGAAGCTAACTCCCGCCATTGCCGGAAGTCTCCAGTCTCGGCTGGCGACGGACAACTCCCCCAGCGGGGGACGTTGGATAGCCATCGACGACTGCTCCACGAGTCTCCGGGGTTTTCCACCAGCGGTGAGGGATAGTTAGTGCATGAGGTCGTGCTTCACGATGCCATCGGCGGCTAACAAGGAAGATGGTTAAAAGGGCGTGCGAATTTCGCACTTCCTCCCTCGACACCCCGCTGACCGAACACAATCACCTATAGTCGTAGTGAAATATCCAGAGACCGCTGGTAATCTCTTGACCACGTTCGCCAAACATTAAGGGATGGAGGCGAAAATAGAAGCCCTGGAGCCGCGAACCTCCGGGGCTTTGCTTTTCTACTTGGCGAGCACGTACATAATCAGCGACACGCTTACGACCCAGGAAACGATCAGTAGTATTCCCATCCAAATAAAATGCTGATCCATCGCCGCTCCTTGTGCATGGCTTAACCTTCAAGATCAGCTTAGCGCACCACGGCCCTGACGTACGCCTGGCAAGCCCGTAACGCGATCAGTCCTTGATCGCTGGCGTCGGTGATTCCGATAATTCGTTGAGCATGTGCTGGGGCAAATCTGGCCCGCTGGGTACGGCACTACAGCAAACCAGACAGCGGCGCACCTGCTGTCAAAAGTCATGGTTTCCAGACGCTGGTTTCCACTATGGTTTTCACGATATTGCAGTGTTTTTCACTGGCAGCTTGGCCAGTTGCGGAACAAGCCTGCGGAGGTGTTGCGTAAAGCGCTACTCCAATTTGTGAAGCGCCCCCATGCAGTCATGCTCGTCAGCCTCAATCTATCCTGGATAGCTGATTGGGGTGCGCTTTAGACCAGCCCTATAGTCGAAAGCGCTTAACCAAGTCGTCAAGTTCATGACCTAAGCGTGCCAACTCGATACTTGAGGCGGCTGTCTCATCACTCGCGCCAGCGGTTTGTTCAGAAATATCACGCACGTTCAGCACGCTACGGTTAATCTCTTCAGCCACTGCGATCTGCTGTTCAGCGGCTGAGGCAATCTGCTGATTCATCAACTGGATTGTAGACACCGTGCGGGCGATATTTTCCAGAGAGGTTCCGGCACGACGAGTTAATTCAACACTGTTATCAGTCAATATACGACTGCTCTCCATAACGGCGGAGACTTCTTGAGTGCCGTTTTTCAAGCTGGAGATCAGCGTTTCAATTTCCTCGGTAGATTGCTGGGTACGCTGCGCCAAGCTACGAACTTCATCGGCAACTACCGCAAAACCTCGTCCAGCTTCACCCGCTCGCGCTGCCTCAATGGCGGCATTGAGAGCGAGTAGATTGGTTTGTTGTGCGACCGCCTTAATAACATCAAGCACGCCGCCGATTTTGTCGCTTTCCTCTCTGAGATTACTCATAGCCACGGTGGAGTTGCCGACTTCGATAGCCAGGCGTTCGATTTGAGCCACGGCCTCACCAACAACTTTGTCACCTTCGCGGGCCTGCTTATCTGCGGTAGCGGCGGCGTCAGAGGCCTCTTTCGCATTACGCGCGACCTCTTGCACGGTGGAGGTCATTTCGTTCATGGCAGTAGCAACTTGATCAGTTTCGACTTTTTGGCTGTTCACACCAGCACTGGTCTGCTCGGTGACGGCTGACAACTCTTCAGCAGCGCTAGCAATCTGGATGACACTGGCGCCGATACCGCCAATCAGTTCGCGCAGGCTGGTGGTCATCTGTTGCAGGCTTCTCTGCAGTTGACCCAGCTCATCGCGGCGATTAACCTCCAAATCCTGACTCAAATCGCCGGAGGCAATACGATCGACGTCCTTGAGGACATTTTGCAACGGTGTAACGATTTGCCGGGTAATGATCCAAGCCGCGACGGCGCCGAGCAGCAACGCCAGCGCAGCGATACTAGCAAGCAGAGTTTTAGCAAAAGACGAATCGGCATCGCGCTTGGCAGATTGCGACGCTATCAACTGCTGGGTGGTATTGAGCAAAATGTCGCCTTGCGCGCCCATTCGGGCGAACACCGGAGCCAGATTGGTTCCCACCTGGTTTAAGGCGCCCAAGGCATCGCGATACACCTTGACCGCGGTTTTCTGCTGATCAATCAGCGCCGCATCGCTGGGCACAGTCAGTTGGACACGCGCAGAGTTCAAATACCCAGCCAGTTCGTCGAGCGTCTGGAGGATCATCCGGGAGCTCTCCCCCTTTGGGTTGAGCTCCATCTGCAAACGATGAATTCGCAGGTCCTTGGTCATCTCGCTGACACGAGCGATGTCCTGTACTTTGACGCCGCGTTCAGCAAGAACATTGATGGCTATCCAGCCGGTGAGAGCAAGGAAAAAAGTCAGCGCCAATACCAGGCCGAACCCAAGACCGAGCTTGGTACCTACACGGATATTGCTGATCCAGCCGAACATAAATACTCCAAGCAGTAGATTGAGTTTGCCTACGGATTTATCACAGATGTTTATCGGTTGGCTCGTCGATAGGCTTGAGCAATAACATATTGCGGAATGTGTCTCGAGGCTCAGAGGCTCAAACCCCCATGAATGACCCGCCACCTGCGGTTTGAATATCAGGTTTTCTCAGGTTCCGGCGTGTAGGAAATGACACTCAGTATAGGAATCAACACGGTGTGTCGGAGAGTGACAAGGTTATGGGGTATGCCTATGCCCTGGTGTCCGCCACTTTGACCACGCTTTGACGGAATGGCGGACAGAGGTGGGACAGGCATGAGACGGATTCGCCGTCCCTGGCCAACACCAGCCAGCAGGAAGGCCCGGCTGACATGGCTCTCGGATAAAATGCGGGATAAACCCATATTACGCTGATATCGCATTTGGCCAGCAGCCGAGTCGGTGCCCGTCAAAGTGAATACTGTCGATCTGCCCAATAGGATCAATGTTTGTGACAATGATGGATGTCGGGGAAGTGCGAGTGGGTGTGCTGGATCGCGGCGTGCTCATGTAAGTGGCTACGTGGTTCCACTCCATCCCAGTCGAATTCATGCTCATGCTGGTGGTGCTCGTCATGGATATGACGATGGCTGTGCTTGAGGGGTTGTGCTGATGTTCGTGAGCGTGATTTTCGGTGAGATAAATCCAGACACCGATGGCCATCAATGCGGCAGCGAATAAGAACAAAAGCGACACTGACTCACCCAGGATCAGAATCGAGATAACCGCCCCCAGAAATGGAGGCGTTGAGAAGCACGCACCGACTCGAGCGTTTCCAAGTCCGCGAAGGGCAAGGACGAACAACACCAAGCTGACGCCATACCCTAGAAAGCCAACCAGAAGTATTAGGCCGAGCGTAGTTACAGTAAGGGCCAAGGTTGAACATCCACTTCGAGTGATCAAACGCCAGTTTGGCAATACGAAAGTGCGCTATCGCGGACGGATGAAAAACACCGCGCAACAGACCACGCTATTTGCCTTGTCGAACCTGAAGATGCGAAAACGGCTGCTGGTTGCGGAAGTGGTGCGCCTGTGATTCGCGAAATGCGCGGATAAAAGGTGTTATTCAAAGGAAAAACAATAAATTAAGTAGAACCAACACCTGATTTTTGGCTGTCCACCGACTTTTGAACTCCCAATGGCTGGAATGTCAATAAATCGGGGGGGGGGACTTCAGACCTCCCCTAAACCTATTTGGTCTAATTATATGACATATATCAATCATAGATTTCATTTATTAAAACTCGGGAGCTATCGTATACGTGACTGAGTAACCCTAGAGAGTCCGGATTTACGGCTCTGCCTGTTCTTACGTGATAGGAGACTAAGCATGACGGCGCAACGTGTTTTGATTACAGCAGGGGCGGGTGGTATCGGCCGTGCCATTGTCGAAGCCTTCACGGCCAAAGGTGCCAAGGTTTTTGTTTGTGACATTGATTCCAATGGCCTAGCAAAACTCGAAACGGATTTCCCAGGAGTACAAACCACCCTGTGCGACATCTCCAGTCAAGCTGACATTGAAAAAATGGTCGCGCTGGCAGCCAAGACCCTGGGCGGCCTGGACGTCCTGGTTAATAACGCTGGTATCTCAGGGCCTACCGCTCCTGTCGAGAAATTGGATCCGGCTGAGTGGGCGAAGGTGGTTCAAGTCAACCTCAATGGCACGTTCAACGTAACCCACTTTGCCATAGACGACTGGTCTATTTCTACCTATATTGTAGCCAGCTGCCTAATCCAGACCAACGAATGCTCGCATCAGCCAATGAATAAGGCTAAGCCGCGACAGGTAGCGCATCTAGCTCTGCACATCGAATAGCAGACTGGTCTATTTATAGGTAACTGCATGTTTAATTTCGACTTCTACAATCCCACCCGCATTGTCTTTGGCCCCGACACGATCGCCCGCCTGGATGATTTGGTGCCGACCGATGCACGCGTAATGGTGCTTTTCGGCGGCCAGAGCGCTCGCAAGACCGGCACCCTGGCGCAAGTAAATGAAGCGCTGGGTGCCCGGCATGTACAGGAGTTCGGCGGTATAGAACCGAACCCAAGCTACGAAACCTTGATGCAGGCCGTGGCGCAGGTCCGTGAGCAGCAGCTGGACTTCCTGCTCGCAGTGGGTGGTGGCTCGGTGATCGACGGCACCAAGTTCGTCGCGGCTGCGGTCGGTTACGAGGGCGATGCCTGGAACATTTTGGAAACACGCGGGGCAGGAATCCGCCAAGCGCTTCCGTTCGCTAACGTGCTGACGCTTCCCGCCACCGGCTCTGAAATGAACCATAACGGAGAGGTCACTCGCCGGGCGACGCAAGCCAAGCTGCCCTTTCGCAGCGTCCATGTGTTCCCGCAGTTCTCGATTCTCGACCCCAGTAAGACGCAAACCCTACCTGTTCGCCAACTGGCAAACGGTGTGGTCGACGCGTTCGTGCATGTGATGGAGCAGTACCTGACCTACCCGGTGGATGCCCGGGTTCAGGACCGATTCGCTGAGGGGCTGCTGCAAACACTGATCGAAATCGGCCCGCAAATACTGAAAGAGTCCGCGGACTACAGCACCCGCGCCAACCTCATGTGGACCGCTACCTTAGCGCTCAATGGCCTGATCGGCGCGGGCGTGCCGCAGGACTGGTCCACCCACATGATCGGCCATGAGCTGACCGCACTGCACGGCATCGATCACGCACGCACGCTCGCAATCGTATTGCCCGCCAACCTAGAGGTTCGCCGTGAGGCCAAGCGCGCCAAGTTGCTGCAATACGCCGAGCGGGTATGGCACATCAGTCAAGGTAATGACGAGCAGCGCATTGATGCCGCCATCCAGAAGACCCGGACGTTCTTCGAGAGCCTGGGCTTACCCACGCGCCTAGCAGCTTACCAACTCGACGCGGACGACATCGACGGATTGCTCAAGCAGCTAGATGCTCACCGCCTGACGGCACTGGGTGAACACAGCAACGTCACCCTAGACGTCAGCCGCCAGATTTTAGAGGCGAGTCTCTAAGCCCTCTTCGATGCGCCCATTAATTAGCGGCGCAGCAATTAACTGAAAAACGCCAACCCGCGTATTGAAGCAAAAGGTAAACCGCATGAAAATCCTCGTCGTTTTAACCTCCCACGACCAACTGGGCGACACGGGCGAAAAGACCGGCTTCTGGCTTGAAGAGCTTGCCGCGCCTTACTACGCCTTCCTCGATGCCGGTGCGCAGTTGACTCTGGCATCGCCAAAAGGCGGCCTGCCACCGCTGGATCCGAAGAGTAACGAGCCCGACTTCCAGACCGACGCCACTCGTCGCTTTGAGGCCGATACCGCCGCCATGAAAGCGTTGGCAAATACGCGAACGCTCAGTGACCTCTCCAGCGCCGAGTTTGATGCTGTGTTCTACCCCGGCGGCCATGGCCCGCTGTGGGATCTTGCCGAAGATGTCACGTCCATCGCCCTGATCGAGCACGCCAACGCATCCGGCAAGCCGATCGCAACTGTTTGTCACGCGCCGGCGGTATTGCTCCACGTCAAGGGCAGCGACGGTAAGCCACTGATCGCAGGCAAAGCGGTCACCGGTTTCAGCAATAGCGAGGAAGACGCCGCGGGCCTGACTCAGGTGGTGCCGTTTCTGGTCGAGGACATGCTCAAGGCGCAGGGCGGTATTTACAGCAAAAACACCGACTGGCAGGTCCATGTTGTAACCGACGGGCTGCTTGTCACAGGCCAGAACCCGGCTTCCTCCGCAGCCACTGCGCACGCCTTGCTGAAACTACTGGCCTAAGGCCGCGTAAGGCTAATGCCTCTACCAGTACTGGCATATACCAACTTTCGCCCGCGCCATTTCGGTTGCCGCGGGCCTAACCAGGAATTCACAAAATGGATACAAGTCGTTTCTTTCAGTCAGTGCAGCTGGGCCCTTATGTGCTCAACAACCGTATAGTTCTGCCACCCTTGACCCGCTCGCGCAGCACACAGCCAGGTAATATCGCGAACCCATTGATGGCCACCTATTACCAGCAACGCGCTGGGGCGGGCTTTATGGTGACAGAAGGCACCCAGATCGAACCCCGTGGCCAAGGTTATGCCTGGACGCCAGGCATTCATAGCCAAGAACAAATCGAAGGTTGGCGCAACGTCACCGATGCCGTGCATGCCGCTGGCAGCATCATATTCGCCCAGCTCTGGCACGTCGGCCGGGTATCGCACATCTCGCTGCAGCCTAATGGTGCCGCGCCAGTAGCGCCTTCGGCTATTGCTGCGAACAACGTCAAAGTATTTATTGAAACCGGTCCAGGTGCAGGTACTTTAGCCGAGCCTTCGGTACCTCGCGCATTGGCCAATGCCGAGGT
Organism: Pseudomonas sp. GP01-A4; assembly: GCF_058780865.1. NCBI lineage: Bacteria > Pseudomonadati > Pseudomonadota > Gammaproteobacteria > Pseudomonadales > Pseudomonadaceae > Pseudomonas > Pseudomonas sp. GP01-A4. The sequence goes on along the minus strand of NZ_JBYSWF010000006.1, from coordinate 54,617 downwards.
AAAAGAACTGGTGCAGCTGTACGCGCAGGCCGCGCGCAATGCATTGAGTGCAGGCTTTGATGGTGTGGAAATTCACTGCGCCAACGGTTATCTGGTCAACCAGTTCATCTCCGCCCACAGCAACCAGCGCGACGATGAATATGGCGGTTCGCTGCACAACCGTTTGCGCTTCCTGCGCGAGATTATCCAGGCCGTATCCGAAGTTGTCGGTGCTGACCGCCTAGGCGTGCGTTTCGCGCCGTTGTTTGAAAGTACAGCAGAGGACAGGGTCTATTTGGGCCTTGTCGAAGAAGACCCACACAGCACCTACATCGAGGCCATCAAGGTGCTCGAAGAGGCCGGCATCGCCTACCTGTCGATTGCCGAGGCCGACTGGGACAATGCCCCGGCGCTTCCCGAAGGCTTCCGCCGCGAAATCAGGCAGGTATTTAGCGGGCGCATCATCTACGCCGGCCGCTACACCGCACAACGCGGCGCGGAAACCTTGGAGGCTGGCCTGGGCGACTTGATTGCCTTTGGTCGCCCGTTCATTGCCAACCCCGATTTGCCGCAGCGCATTGCCAATGGCTGGCCGCTCAACCCGGTCGACCCAAGCAGCATGTACGGCGGCACGGAAAAGGGGTACAGCGATTACCCGACCTACGCCGAGTAAATCCGCTCCACCGGCCGTCACGGCTTAACCCTGACGGCCGTATTCTTCAGGCACAACAAAAGCGGTCGCCACCTCGCTAGCGACTTCGCTGTAGCGCAGAATTACTTACGCCGTCATGCCGCGTCTGGATAATGGAGCCTTACTCGCGAGACACACCTGATTGCCACTCAACACCTTGCCTACCCGTCCACACTCAGCGCTGCGGAGATAAATAACCTGGCAAACCATGAGGGACATCTCAACATGACAGAACTGCACAGCTACCCGGAGTGTGTCGGTTTAGTACTCGCCGCCGGTTACGGACAACGCTTTGGCAGCGACAAACGCCTGGCCAAGCTGGCCGACGGTAACAACCTACTGGTGGCAACATTGCTGCGGGCGCAAGAAGCCTTCAGTGATGTTCGGATCGTATTGAAGGCTGAAGACGATGCGCAGGCCCTGGCTATTCCGCCGTACATTCAGGTGGTTCGTGCGGCACAGGCCAAACAGGGGATGGGCTCAAGCCTAGCGGCAGGTATTAAGAGTCTTGCACACTCTCAGGCCGACGCGGTGGCGGTGCTGCTCGGGGATATGCCGTGGGTTTCTCTCGCAACGCTGCTGCAGCTGCGCGCGCATGCGCACGCTGAACATATTGTTGTCGCTTACTGCGATGGCCAGCGCGGACACCCGGTGTTGTTCGGCCGGCGCTTTTGGCCGGAGCTGATGCAACTGCAAGGGGAGAATGGGGCCAAGGGTTTAATAGCCACCCATGCGCAGCATGTGATTGAAGTGACGTTCAATGACAGCGGCATTCTGCAAGACGTCGACAAGCCCGCTGACCTCAGCCACCCAGCGACTTCATAATCAGCGCGCTGCCGGTAAACGCTGCGTCCTGTTTGTCCCCCAGCGCTTGGCTGAGCAAACCGGCCAGCTGCGGGTGCGCCTGTTCACTCGGCAGCTCCAACAGTTCACCCATATAATGTCCGCGGTTCGAGGACAGGCATCCGTATAACCAGCCTGTAGACGACAAACGCAGGCGGCTACAGCTACGGCAAAATGGCACGCTTTCGTTGGCAATAATGCCAAATGCCCCACTCTCGCCAACGCTATAACGCAGCGCGGTGGAGTCTACTGGTGCCTCAGCTTGGGTGAATTCATAACGCTCACCGATAAGCTCCAGCAGCTCGCGCTGGCCGACGAACTGTGTGCAGAAAGCCTCTGCATGCTGGGCCAAATGGCCCATCCGCATAAGTTCGATAAAGCGCAATTCGTATCCGTGCTCCAAACAGAACCCCAGCATGGGCATAACTTGGTCGAGGTTGCTGCCTCGCATCGGGACCATGTTGATCTTGATGATCATGCCGGCTCGGCGCGCCTGCTCGATCCCGCTCAGCACAGTTTGCAGGTCGCCGCCCTTGGCGATCTTGCGGAAGGCGCTCGGGTCAAGCGTATCAAGGGAAACATTGAGCCTCCGGATACCCGCGCTGCGCAATAACTGCAGCTTGCCCGCCAATAACTGGCCATTGGTGGTCAGGCTAATGTCCTGCAACCCCAATACGCCTATCCCCCGGAGAAAGGGCTCCAGCCTGTCGCTCAGCAGCGGCTCGCCGCCGGTAATGCGCAGCTCCTCAACACCGGCAACATCCCTGAGCAACTCAACGGCCCGCAGCATCGACGCGGCCGTCAATTCATCCCGCGCCGCCACTAACCGACGGCCATCGGCCACACAGTAGGTGCAGGCGTAATTGCAGGCAGCGGTCAGGCTCAGGCGCAGTTTGCGGAAACGCCGGCCATGTCGATCAACAATCACCCGACAACGCCCGCGTGGGAATCAGTGGAGGGTTCGATGTTCTCCGCCAGCGTTTCAAGCACATAAACCTGACGATCGCTCAGCAGCTCGTCAAGCGCTTTGGCCATGACCGTGTAATGCGACATCTGCCGATGGCGCGCTATCGCCTCGTGGCTGGCCCAGCGCTCGACGAAGACAAAACGCCCGGCCTGCTCAATGCAACGACTCAGGACGTAAGACAGGCAACCGTCTTCGGCGCGCGATGGTTGCACGCAGGCGCGCAAGACCCGCTCAACCTCCGAGGTTTTACCTTCCTTGGCTGTCAATATCGCTACAACACTTATGGCTTCACTCATGCTGATGGGTTCCTCGCTTTATAAATCGTCAACGCTGCACGGCGAAATGCCGACAACCCTCTGCAACAACATCCGTTTCATCCCGGCCAACCACCACAGGATCGCTGTCATGGATGCTCGCAGACCTGAAGCGCAGGCTGCCGCCACTGCGGCCATTGAGCACCGCCTGAATTTCCGCGAGCATGGCCATGGCTACGCTTTCCGGAGTGTCGCCGCCCAGGTCCAAGCCAATCGGGTAATGCAAATAATCCAGCCCCGGCAGCTCGTCCTGTGGTTTAGCCAAATGCTCGTGGATGCCGGCTAACAGGCGCTCGGTGCGCTCGCGCGGGCCTAACTGGCCGACATAGCAGGGTTCACTGTGCAGCACGCCCTGCAACCAATGCGCGTCTTGCACCAGGCTGTGGGTCATCACCGCCACCGCGGCCCCACGCACATGTTCGCGGTAGGCGAAAGGCTGTTCGACATCGCCAACCAGCACCTGGTCAGCGTCGGCAAAGCGCTCGACTCGGGCGAAGTGCGCCCGCCCGTCGATCACCGTGACATGCCAGCCTAACAGTTTGGCCATGCGCACCAGCGGCTGGGCATCGTGGCCCGCACCGAATATCACCAGACGCAGCACAGGCGGTATGTACTCCAGGAGCACGTCCACCTCGTCAGAACCATTCGGGTAGAGACAGCGGGATGACTTGCCGCGTACCAGGGTTTGTTGCAAATCCGAGCTGATCTGCTCAGCCAACACCGAGTGCCGCAGCTCACCCGCGGCGCGCTGCCCGGGCACTAAGAACAAGCGCTCGCCTAACCGTGGCGAAACACCCGCTGGACTGGCAATCACTGTGGCAATGGCCGCCGGTTGATGGGTATAGCGCACGCTGAGCAAGGCATCGACCAACGCGCACGGGCCGCTGGCCGGTAGACGCTCGAACAGCACGTGAACCTTACCGTTGCAGCCCAGGCCGAAGCTCAGCGCTTCCTCGCTGGCTTCGTCCGCTTCTGCGGTGCTGTAACTACGCAACGTCGGCCCGGTTTCGGTCAGCCACCAAGCTTTTTTGGCCACTTCCGCCTCCAGGCAGCCACCACTGATGGTGCCCTCAGGCCTGCCGAAACGCGAAACCAGCATGCGCGCCCCCGGCCGCCGATACGCAGAGCCTTCGACCCTTACCACAGTCGCAAGCACCGCCTCTCGGTCAGCTTCGCGCTCCACCAAGAGTGCGTCCAACAGTGCATTCAGGCCCGACATTACATACCTCCACTCAATGAAGGGACTCAGTCCGTCGCTTGGCCACAGCCGGTGCCGATACCTGCGCACCACTATCCCCAAAGCGCTGCAGGATGAAGCTGCTCAGCGCAGCCAATTCTTGGTCGGTGTAAATGCGCCCGAACGACGGCATGCGCCGGTTTACTTGGGCGTCGGCCGAGCCATGCCCGCTCAACAGGACGCCGAGCAAGTTGCTTGCGGTAGGGTCGTTGACTGTCTTCAAACCTAGCAGCATAGCCGTTTGGCTCTGACTGCCAGTGCCGTTCCAGAGGTGGCAACTGGCGCAAGCTCCAGCGAACAACTTATTGCCGAGTGGATTGCCACTGCCCTGCTCCGCAAGCGCTGCCTGCTGCGGACGAGCCACACCTTCGCTGCGCGCGGGTGAGTCTTTGAGGAACACGGCGATCGCGTGACGGTCGGCGTCGGTCAGATAGCGCAAACTGTGCTCGACTACTTCGGTCATAGGCCCAGCGGACAAACCCAAGCCTGGCGCTGCCCCGTCTTTCAAGTAGTTGGCCAGTACGTCCGTGGGCCAGGCACCGATGCCATGCACCGGGTCAGCGCTGATGTTGTAAGCATTCCAACCCTGGATAAGGTTGCCGGCCAGCGAACGATCGTTACTGACCGCCTGGAACAAGTTACGCGGCGAATGACATTCACCGCAGTGCCCGGGCCCTTCTACTAGATACTGGCCGCGATTGCGCTCGGCAGAGTACTGGCTGTCCGCTTGGAATGGTTCATCGTTAAGGAAGAGGGAATTCCAAAGAACCATGCCCCAACGCTGGTTGAACGGGAAGCCAATTTGGTTTTCGCGCGGTGCCTGCTCGACAGGTTCTAGGCTGTCGAGATAGGTCTTGATGGCGAGGATGTCATCTCGAGACATTTTGCTGTAGGAAGTATAGGGAAACGCCGGGTAGTAGTGTTTTCCATCACGGCCCACGCCGGTCTGCAACGCGCTTACAAACTCTTCATTCGTCCATGCGCCGATGCCTGTTTGCGTGTCCGGGGTGATGTTGGGCGAAAACAGCGAGCCGAACGGTAGCTTAAACTCGACGCCACCTGCGAACGGTTTACCACCTGACACGGTATGGCAAGCTACGCAGTTGGCGGCGCGCGTCAAGTATTCGCCTTTAGCGAGGGAATCCTCTTGTGCATTGGCCGCTTGCGCCAGTAAAGCCCCGCTGGCGAACATCAGTAGGCTTCTTATTAATTTCATCAGTAGCTCCTTAAACCGGGTAATAGCCGAAACGGCTAAGCGGCAAACGACGTATACGCTGGCCCGATGCTGCGTAAAGGGCGTTGACCAAGGCTGGGCCGATCAACGCAGTACCGGCCTCGCCCACGCCACCCGGCGTTTCCAGACTCGCAAGCAAATGCACCTCCACCGCAGGCGCTTCGTTGATACGTAGCTGTCGGTAGTTGTGGAAGTTGGTCTGTTGCACCTGACCGTTTTCGATCAGGATTTCGTTGAACAGCGAAGCGGAAAGGCCGAACAAGGTGCCGCCCTCGATCTGTGCCTTAACCGACGTCGGGTTAGTTGCAAAACCGCAATCGACCACGCTGACCAGGCGCTTGATGCGCACGCCAAAGTCGCCCTGCATCTCCAGTTCAACCAAAGTGGCCACATAGCTACCGAACACCGCACTGACCGCCACACCTCGACCCTGTCCGGGTGGCAAAGGCTTATTCCAGTCAGTCTTCTCAACCAACAAACGCAGCACTGCCTGGGCGCGTGGTTGTTCAGCCATCAGCTCCAAGCGGTAGGCCACTGGGTCGGCTTTGGCGTTGTGCGCCAGTTCATCAATGAAGCACTCATGGGCATAGGTGCCGCGAAGCGGGCCCACGCCTCGCCACCACGACACAGGCACGACGCTAGGCTCCTGGCGGATATAACGAACCTGCAAATGCGGCAAGCTATAGATAGGGTCCACCGCAACTTCAACGGCATCGGCATCCACGCCGTTGGGTGGCAAGCTGCCGGCATAGCGGGCGAGAATTGAGGCGCCGGCAATGCGATGTTCCCATCCTAGCGGACGCCCCTTGTCGTCGAGGGCGGCTTTCATACGATCGGCATACAGCGGCCGATAGAGGTCGTGGGTCATGTCCTCCTCACGGCTCCAGATCAGCTTGATCGGGTAATCAACCTGCCGCGCGATGGCCACCGCTTGAGTGATGAAGTCAAACTCCAAACGCCGGCCAAATGCCCCTCCGATCAGTTGGTTATGCACCTGGATTTTTTCAACTGGCAACCCGGTGACTTTGGCTGCTGTCTGTTGAGCGAAAACTGGCACTTGGGTGCCGACCCACAGCTCGCAGCCATCTTTGCGCACATGGGCCACGCAGCTCATGGGCTCAAGCGGCGAATGCGACAACAGCGCTTGCTCGTAAACAGCTTCGAACTGGCTGGCCGCTTGTAGCTTGGCTTGTTCAATGTCGCCGGTGCGTTTAGCGACCACGCCATCACGGCTACTGGCCGCGAGTAGTTCTTGGTCCAGATGCGTAGAACCAATAGAGGCATTCGGCCCAAAGTCCCACTCGATTTTCAGCGCTTTGATGGCTTGCTGACAGGCCCAGAAGTGACTCCCGGTAACAGCCACGGCATTGTCCAATCGCACGATGTCGCGAACCCCTGGCACTCGCCGTGCCGCAGCATCATCAACCGTACGCAATCGCCCGCCATACACAGGACAGGTGATGGTGGAGGCAACCAGCATGCCGGGGATTTGTAGGTCGATGGTAAAGCGCGCCTTACCATTGACCTTCGCGGGCGTGTCCAGGCGCTGCGCGGGGGTGCCCAACAGCTTGAATTGCTCGGGGGTTTTCAAGGGTACGTCAGTGGGTAGTGGCAGCGTAGCCGCGGCCTCGACCAGTTCGCCGTATTTAGCCTGAAAGCCACCAGGGCCAAACACTTGGCCGTTCTGCGCATGGCACAGGCTCGGCGCTACATGCCATTGCAGCGCTGCAGCCTGGATCAACAGGATACGCGCCGTGGCGCCCGCCCGACGCAGCGGCTCCCAGGTGTAGCGGGTAGAAGTCGAGCCACCGGTGGCCTGAAACTGCAGCAAGGTGTCAGTATACAGCGCCGAGTTTGGTGGCGCCTCTTGAATAACGACCTGATCGAGGCCTACTTCAAGCTCCTCCGCCACCATCATGGCAATACCGGTCTGTGCGCCTTGGCCCATTTCAATTTTTGGCGAGATCACCGTGACCACGCCATCGTGGCCAACCCGAACAAAGGCTCCGTAACCCTCAGCGGAGCGATCACCCAGCCGGCCTGCGGCAGCCGCCTCGGCGGCTGCACTCTTGGACACTAAGGGCGGTAGCCAGGTACTCAACACCAAGCCGCCGAGGGCGATGCCGCTGCCCTGCAGGAGGCGACGACGAGACATATGAACATTCATTTCGTTAGGCTTTTTCATCTCACGCCTCCTCTACACGGCCAACACTGTGAATGGCCGTGCGAATGCGGGTGTAAGTGGCGCAGCGACAAAGATTACCAGCCATGGCCGCATCAATCGCCTGGTCATCGGGCGTCGGCTGGCTATTCAGAAGAGCAGTTGCTGCCATGATCTGTCCTGACTGGCAGTAACCGCATTGCACCACCTCATGCGCTAGCCAGGCCTGCTGCACGGCTTTGCCCACGGCCGTCTCACCGATGGCCTCAATGGTGGTGATTGAGCGACCTGCCACAGCCGAAATAGGAGTCACACACGAACGGATCGGCTGGCCGTCGAGATGCACGGTGCACACCCCACACTGAGCAATGCCACAGCCGTATTTTGTCCCTGTCAGGCCGAGCACATCGCGCAAGACCCACAGCAGAGGCATATCCGCTGCAACGTCAACCTGCTGCGACTGTCCGTTGATGATTAACGTTTGCATGGTATTTCCTCTGCCTAATTGGGTTAATGCCGACAACTGTAGTCATCGCTTTTTAATGTGTTAATGGCACGTGACGCTGACTGAAACAGTCCACGTACTCACTGATTAATTCGCCTTAAACGAGAAACCAGCCACCCTGCCAGCGGAAAGGAGATGATCTGAGTGAAAGGCACCAAAACCACCACCTCCACCAAGACCATCAGCGGAAAGCTCAGATCATGGGTCAGCGGCCCCAATAAACTCAGTACCAATAAGAGCGTTGGGTATAGCCCCAGACAGCCCACCAAAATTCGCCAACCTAAATCTTTACTGCGTGTAGTCATAAAGCTCTCTGCAGCCAGTGCTGCGTCCATTGGACTGGAATATATAAATAAAAAAGCCCTACCACTCAGGAACGTGAAGTGGCAGAGCAAAAATTATGTCAGCACAACAATAGGCATTCAGTGGTCACTGACGCGAACTACTAATTTGCCAAAATTTCTACCTTCTAGTAGCCCAATAAAGGCATTGGGCGCCTCTTCCAAACCACTCACCAATTCCTCGCGATACTTGATCCGCCCCTGCGCCAACCAGCTCGACATTTCGTTAAAGAACTCGTCGTAACGGTGCGCATAATCATCAAAAATAATAAAGCCTTGGACATTGATGCGTTTGCGCAGAATGGCACCCATCAAAGATGGCAAACGATCTGGCCCCATGGGTAAATCGGTATCGTTGTAATGCGCAATAATGCCGCAGACCGGCACACGGGCTTTGGCGTTTAACAGCGGTAGAACCGCAGCGAAAACCTTGCCACCGACGTTTTCGAAATAGACATCGATACCCGCAGGGCAGGCCTTGGCCAGTTGCTCGGGGAAGTCCGGCGCACGGTGATCTATGCAGGTATCAAAACCCAGCACCTCGACGGCATGCCGGCATTTGTCCGCCCCGCCTGCTACTCCGACCACATGACAGCCTTTGATCTTGCCGATCTGCCCCACAGTCGCTCCCACCGGACCGGTAGCCGCCGCAACCACTAGCGTTTCACCAGTCTGGGGACGGCCAATGTCAAGCAAGCCCATGTAAGCGGTAAAGCCAGGCATACCTAATATGCCTAAGGCATAAGACGGATGAGTCGGCGAATTACCCAAAGGAGTCAGGTCGCTGCCATCGGACAGGGCATAGTCTTGCCAGCCACTGAAGGACAGCACCCAGTCACCGACTTTGTAGGCCGGATTTTTCGAAGCTAGCACACGGCAGACAGTACCACCCACCATGACCCCACCGATTTCCACCGGAGGAGCATAGGACGGTGCATCACTCATGCGGCCGCGCATGTAAGGGTCGAGCGACAGATAAACGGTACGCAACAGCACCTGGCCTTCTGCAGGTTGAGGAATGGGGCTTTGTTCAATGCGAAAATTCGCTTCGACAGGCGCACCGTGCGGACGCGACGCCAGAACAACGCGGCGATTCACTTGCTTTGACTGGGGCATGTTCAAATTCCAGGGCTGGTGTTGGAGAAATGGTTAGGGGTGCCACAAATTAATTAGACCAGTCTGCTACAAATATGATAGAGAACACCCACCTACGGGTGGGAAATCTCATCATCAGGCTTGATTAAACGCCAGCATGGCCAAGGTCGTAGCTTTGGCGTTTTCCAGCGACCGACTATTACGGTGGAGTTTGCTCAGCAGGCTGGCTCCGAGCCAAAGCTGGTAAAGGGCTGTCGCTGTTCGGTAAGCATCACCTTGCGGCAACGAGCCGTCGCGCTGCCCCTGCTCGATACAGCCAGCGATACGTTCAATTATTTGATCTGATCCATCACGCAGCGTAATGCGCATTGACTCGGACAGGTCCGCCACCTCGGCGCTCAGCTTCACGACCAGACACTTCTGCTCATCGCAGGGCTCGCAATAGCTATCAAGCCACTTCTGCCAATAGCCCATGAGCCGCTCGCGGGCAGTATTGCCCCTTACCGCGAAACGCTCGTCCATGTTCGCCAAATAAGTGCGGAAGTAATCCTCCAGCAAGGACTGGCCGTATTGCTCCTTGGACTTGAAGTAATGGTAGAACGAGCCTTTCGGCACGCTGGCCGCCTGCAAAATCTCGTTAAGTCCCACACCCGTAAAGCCCTTAACCACCATCATGCGATGGCCGGTGTCGAGTAAATGTTGGCGCGTATCATCGTAAGTCTGCTTCATTGCGGAAGATTACCAAAAAATTAGACCAGTCGTCTACTTTGAATGTCAATGCTCTACTATAGCAACACTGCCAATCCGCCACCCACCTCATGCGGCATCGAAAAGCTCGATTCAGCTAAATCTAGACGCGCCTGCCACCCTCCGGCGCTTACAGCAGCCCCAAGCCTTAACGTAAATCGCACCATAGGGAGTCCAATCCGTAGGCAAAATATGCAGCGCTGAGCCTAATTAAGCAGTAGTAGACCGGTTGACTAGTAACCGAGTAGCATGCGAGCCACCGTCTAATGACCACACCATCAGCACTGCGCCTAATGGGCCAGCGCACACCCCGTCGGAGTTAAAATGATGATAAAACTTCACCACCTGAATGCTTCACGCTCGATTCGTATCCTCTGGCTACTGGAGGAAATAGGCCAGCCTTATGAGTTGATCAAATACCAGCGCGATGAAAAAACCCATTTAGCACCCGCTTCACTCAAGGCCATGCACCCACTCGGCAAATCGCCGGTTATTGAGTTAGATGGCAAGGTTATTGCTGAGTCGGGTGCGATGATGGAAATTCTGATAAAGCGATTTGCGCCTCACTTAGCGCCTGATGAAGATTCAGCTGAGTACATCGATTACCTAACATGGATTCACTTTTCAGAAAGCTCAGCAATGCTGCCATTTTTGTTGAAGGTATTTAACGAATTTGAAATTAAATCTGGAACTGATCTCAAGTTTCTCGAAGATTACGCCGGAGCGGAATTTGATAAAGTTTTTTCATATTTAGACGACTATCTAAAGGATAGGAGATTCTTAGTCGAAGATCGACTCACAGGAGCAGACTTCATGCTGGGGTTTGTCGTGAAAGGCGCACTCAATTGGCTAAAACCTGGGAGCAAATTACATATTGAGCGCTATGTTCGCAACCTTGAAAATCAGAATAGCTATATACGCGCACTGAGAATCGACGCAAACTGAATCGCTCCTAGTACGGTCCACTTTTAGTACGCTTCTCACTATCGCCACCGACCTTTGTTGGTCGGAAGCGGAGCATCAGAGCCGCGCCCTTGCTGCTCTGATGCTGCTCTGATTTACCATAAACCCCTTCACGCCCTGGGCTTCGGCAAAGCGTCCCACGGCGGTCAAACTGGCCCAGGTGCGCAGTGCTTCGCGCCGCGAGCGGATCGGCAGCCAGCGTGATCCGGCGCCGCCCAGACGAATCCCCAAACCCCATTTTTCGCCGTGCCGGCTGACCAGCACCTCGCGCACCGCGCCGCCCTCGAGCATGGCCCGTAGCGCGTCTTCGTGAATGCCTTCCCTCATGCCGGCCCCACACTGGATGGGCCGCCCAAAGTGGCGGCGTCAGAGAGGAACGTCTCTACCTCCGTGCTTAGCAACGCTTTGGCGTGGATCAAGCCCATCATCCATATACCCAGACGCGTGACACTACCGCTGTGCTGCGCGGCAATTGCGTCCAGGTGATCGAATAAATCCTCGATTAGAGTCGCGGTGGATAGGGTCATGACTTCAGTACGTAACGCCACAACAATGCGTCCGGCCAAGTCCGCGCAGCCTGGCGACACGTTACGGAGGCACTCCAAACGCAGACGGTAAGGATTAGTGATGGTTAATGGCATTACAGCGTTTCCTATCGGGGAAGGGACGACCTGTGGATTAACCACTCGCCCTATGACTGATGGACCAGTCTATAGGGTTGTGGCGTCCAGCCGACGCAAAAAAGCCCACCGCAGTGGGCCTGTTTGTGGGGGGCGATTGAACGAAAACGCCGTTATGATCAGTCCACTCAGCCATACCCCGCGCGTGCATCGACGAGGTAATCCAGCGCGTCGGCCTTACGCTCAGCCGAGCAATCGGCATGCTTGACCAGCGTCTCACAGAAGCCAGCGTCAGCGTTGACCAAGGCGCGCAGCAGGCTTGAGCACAAGAGAACTTCATCGTCGTAATTGTCCTGCAGCTGCTGATACTGGGCTTTCAACTCGGCAATGCGCGCTTGAAGTTGCTCAGGGGTTTTCTCGGTCTGGGTCATGTCGTGGGGTCCTTTCTGTTCGTCAACAGACCACGCTCGGTAATGAACAGTGTCTCCGGCGCCATGCTCCATGCCTCACTTTCTTGAAGGGGAGTTTTGAGCATAGACAAAGATGATGCATAGCGTTTCTGAATGCTTGCTTGTCAGAAATCCCATGCACAAGGTGGGTCAGAGCTCATCAATTGGTGCTGTTCTCTTAAATTGATATGAGTCATGTCGCGTCAAAGTTAGACAAAACTAAGGTTTATTCGAACTGTTGCAGAGTGGCGTATGGTGAGTGTATAGGCACATAAACACCTTTCGACGAGAAAATCATGAAAACCACTCGCTGGAACGTCGCTGTCTCCACCGACACTGACCAATCGCTTCGCATGTTTCTAGCCAGCCAAGGCGGTGGGCATAAGGGCGATCTGTCGCGCTTCATCGAAGAAACGGTGCGGGCACACATCCTTGTACTGAGCGCCGAACAGGCCAAGGCCGCTAACGCCCCTCTGAATGAGGCAGAACTGACCGAAGCAGTTGATCAAGCGCTCCACTGGGCACGTAGGCGCTGATGCGGGTCGTGTTGGATACCAACATCTTGTTCAGCGCGCTGATTTCACCGCATGGCGCGCCCGATGCGATCTACCAGGCTTGGCGGGCGGCACGTTTCGAGGTAGTGACCTCACGGGCACAGCTCGATGAAATTCGTCGCGCCAGTCGTTACCCCAAGCTTCAGGCTATCCTGCAGCTTGCCAACGTGGGTGCCATGATCAATAACCTGCAACGGGCGATGGTACTGGAGCGGTCTGCACCGAGGTACTGTGATCGATGCCGGTTGACTTTCTGACTCAAGAGCAACGCGACGGCTTTGGTCGCTATGTCGATCCTCCTAGCCGCGAAGAGCTGGAACGCTATTTTCACCTGAGCGATGACGACCACAAAGCCCTCCTGCCGCTGCGCGGCGAACACAACCGCCTCGGCTACGCCACGCAACTGACCAGCGTCCGCTACCTGGGCACCTTCCCTGAAGACTTTTCAGCCGTTCCGGATGAGGTGCTGCAAGCGCTCAGTCGTCAGCTCGGCATCAATGATCCGACTTGCATCCTGGCCTATGCTGAAACCCGTCAGCGTCAACGTCATGCCGGCGAGATTCAGGAGCGTTATGGCTATCAAGTGTTTGCTGACTCCAGCGTCGGCTTTCGACTTGCTCGCTGGCTATATACGCTCTGCTGGACAGGGACAGATCGTCCTGGTGAGCTGTTCAATCGGGCGACGACCTGGTTGCTGACGCACAAGGTTTTACTGCCTGGCGTAACCGTACTGGAGCGGTTTATCGCGCAACTGCGCAGTCGGGTCGAAGAACGCCTCTGGCTCACCTTGGGCCGCAGCGTGACCGATGAACAGAGACAGCACCTGCAAGAATTACTGGTAGTAGTCGAAGGTAACCGCTACTCCCGCCTGGATCAATTGCGCTTCGGCCCGGTGATGATCAGTGGGCCTGCACTGATCCGAGCGCTGCGGCGGCTCGATGACGTGCGTGGCATCGGCATCACCTTGCCCGCAGCGGCGCATATCCCGCCCAGCCGAATCGCGGCCCTGGCACGCTTTGCCAACACGGCCAAGGTCACAGCGATCAACCGGCTGCCGGCATCGTGGCGGATGGCAACGTTGGTGGCGTTTGCGCTTTGTCTGGAGGCGACTGCGCATGACGACGCCCTGGAAGTTCTGGAAGCTTTACTGCGCGACCTGTTCAGCAACGCAGAGAGGGCCGACAAGAAAGCTCGGTTGCGTAGCCTAAAAGACCTGGATCGCTCGGCAGCAACGCTCGCCGCCGCCTGCAAGGTGGTGTTGGATAGCTCAATTAGCGATGACAACGTCCGCGCCCGGCTGTTCAACGAACTGCCACGTATCACTCTGGAGAAAGCCCTCGAAGAGGTCACCGCGTTGATCCGTCCGGCCAACGATGTGTATTACCTCGCCCTGGAGGAGCGCTACCGCAGCGTGCGCCGTTTCCTCCCCGACCTATTGAAGCATATTCGCTTTGGCTTCAGTCCAGCTGGCAAGGGTGTGGCGGCTAGTCTGGACTGGTTGCAACTGAACCTACCTCGTAGAAAACCGGAAGACGATGCTCCACAGGAGATCGTGGCCAAGGCTTGGCAGCAGCACATCACCCGCGAAGATGGCTCCCTCGACATGGGTGCCTATGTATTCTGTACGCTTGATGCACTGCGCACTGCCCTACGTCGTCGCGATGTCTTTGTTTCACCCAGTTGGCGCTATGCCGACCCGCGTATCGGTCTGCTCGATGGCGCTGAATGGCTGACGGCACGACCGATCATCTGCCGCTCGCTGGGCCTGACCATCGATGCCAAAACCACCTTGGACGCCTTGTCTGTCGAGCTGGATGCAACGTGGCAGGCAGTCGCTGCCCGCTTGCCCGAAAACCCTGCCATCCAGTTGAGCGAGAGCGCTGATGGTAAAACTGAGCTGTCCCTCGGAGCGCTGGACAAGCTGGAGGAACCGAACTCGCTACTGCAACTGCGTGCGGCCGTGGCCGACTTGATGCCGCGTGTCGATCTGCCAGAAATCCTGTTGGAAATCGCCGCCCGCACCGGCTTTGCTGAAGCCTTCACCCATGTGTCCGAACGCAATGCGCGGGCCGATAACCTAGTGACAAGCCTGTGTGCCGTACTCCTGGGGGGAGCCTGCAACACCGGCCTGGAGCCACTGATACGCAATGATAACCAAGCGCTGCGCCGTGACCGACTGTCCTGGGTCAGCCAGAACTATCTCCGCGACGACACCCTGTCAGCAGCCAATGCCATTCTGGTGTCTGCGCAAAGCCAACTGGAGCTGGCTCAGGTCTGGGGCGGCGGCGAGGTGGCCTCCGCCGATGGCATGCGTTTCGTCGTACCGGTGCGCACCGTGCATGCCGGTCCCAACCCGAAGTATTTCGGTACCGGACGGGGAGTCACCTGGTACAACTTGATTTCCGATCAGTTCTCCGGCCTGAACGCCATCACGGTGCCTGGCACCTTGCGCGACAGCCTGGTATTGCTAGCGGTCGTGCTGGAACAACAGACCGAATTGCAGCCAACACAAATCATGACCGATACCGGTGCCTACAGCGATGTGGTGTTCGGGTTGTTCCGCCTGCTCGGTTATCACTTCTGCCCGCGCCTAGCCGATGTCGGCGGTACCCGCTTCTGGCGCACGAGCCCAGACGCGGATTATGGCAAGCTCAACGGACTGGCACGCCAGTCGGTAAAAATCGACCTGATCGCCGAGCACTGGGATGACCTGCTGCGTCTCGCCGGGTCGCTCAAGCTCGGTCGGGTACCGGCGACCGGCATCATGCGCACGTTGCAAATGGGGGATCGTCCGACCCGTCTGGCCCAGGCATTGGCAGAGTTCGGACGGATCGAGAAAACTCTGCACACGCTGACCTACATTGATGACGAATCCAAGCGTCGTGCCACCCTGACCCAGCTGAATCGCGGCGAAGGCCGGCACAGCCTGGCCCGTGCCGTGTTCCATGGCAAACGCGGCGAGCTTCGCCAGTGCTACCGCGAAGGTCAGGAGGACCAACTCGGCGCCTTGGGCCTGGTGGTAAATATCATCGTGCTGTGGAACACCCTCTACATGACCGCCGCCGTGGAACGGCTAAGGCAGCACGGCTACCCGGTGCAGGAGGAGGATCTGGCTCGGCTGTCGCCGCTGATCTATGAGCACATCAACATGCTGGGTCGGTACTCCTTCGCGGTACCGGAAGAGGTTGCTCGAGGTGAGCTGAGACCGCTGCGCAATCCAGACGACGATCAGTGACATCTCTTCGGTGAAAGGTCGCCTCCAGGACATCCGAGCTTAAGTGCACTTTCTGTTCCGTTGCTCCCCAAACCCCGCCTTCACGTGTCGTGAGACCTGTTTCGTCGATGCCAGATACTGCAGCGTTCACCAAGACGTTAACGCCCAGATGAGTCAGCTGTTTCAACACCGAGTTACTGATACGCTCTGGCAGTCCAGGCAAGATCCGAGGGCCAGCCTCGATCACAGTAATCTTAAGATTGTCCGGCTTAACCTGCCCCAAACCATAGCTAAAAAGCTCTTCAGCCGCATGGCGTAGTTCTGCGGCGAGTTCTACACCTGTTGCGCCAGCGCCCACAATAGCGATGGAGATCGCCCCTGTAGCATCTTGGTGCCTAGTGGAGGAGAGATAAGCATTCAACAACTTGCGATGGAAAAAATCAGCCTGTTTTCGGGTGTCCAGAAAAACCGCGTGTTCTCTGGCTCCAGTGATACCGAAATCGTTTGAGTTGCTTCCAACTGCAACGATCAATGTGTCGTAGCAGAGAGTTCGAGGAGCGATGAGAGGCTTATCGTCCTCATCCATAACAGCGGCCAGACTCAGTGTCTTGGCCTTTCGATCAAGGCCCTCCATCGTGCCTAGCTCAAAGGAAAAGTGATTCCATTAGCCTGAGCATGGTAATTAAGTTCTTCGGTAGCCGAGCTGAGCGCACCCGCAGCGACCTCGTGAAGAAGCGGTTTCCAAACGTGTGTGAGATTGGTATCGACCAGAGTAATAGACGCCTTGTCTGATTTCCCAAAGCGCTTACCTAGCTTAGTCGCCAGCTCTAATCCACCTGCACCGCCCCCAACAATAACGATTTTGTGTTTCATTGAAGTCGCTCTAAATAAATTTGAAAGATGCACTGAAAAAAAAGGATGTACTCGCTCACCCGCCTTTTTACGGGCGAGCGAGTACGCTCGATAGCACTATGTGTTATCGGAGGTATTGCTTATCGACTACGGTGTTGCAAACAGTTTAGAGCACGCCGTTCTGCTTGGCGGTATGAGTAGCCAGGGCGTCCATCAGTGCCGGGGACAGGCAGTCATAGGTAGGAAGGCCGATTTCGCCGAAGCGGGCACGGATTCCATCCATCTCTGCTGGCGGAGTGCCGGTTTCGATTACCGAAGAAACGAACGCGGCAAAGCCTGGAGCAGCCCAACCGGCTTGTGGCGACAGTTCGGTATGAACAAAGTCCAGGCCGTGGAAGGCGTGACCAGTGTTTTCAATCCGACCAAACAGGTGCGCACCGCAGTCTTTGCAAGCATGACGCTGGATAGTGGCGTTTGCGTCGACGATAGCAAGTTTTCCGGCGTTAGCAGTCACGCTGACCTTGTCACGAGGAACAACCGCGATCACCGCAAACTTCGCGCCTGCAGGCTTCCAGCACTTGCTGCAACCGCACGCATGATTGTGCAGAGTTTGAGCACCTACCTCGACCTCAACCTTGTTGGTTGCGCATAGGCACTGAAGGGTGCCACCGGCGAACCCGTCGATGGCAGTTTTGATACCGTTATCCAGAGAAGGATGCAGTTTTACATTGCTCACTTTGTATCTCCAACGTTGCGTGGGTGGGGGGAATACGACAGCCCCCCCCTGGGCATATGCCCAAGGGGGGAACCCGTCAGTATTTGATTACCGTACGGATCGACTTCCCTTCGTGCATAAGGTCGAACGCCTCGTTGATGCGCTCCAAGGGCATGGTGTGGGTCACGAACGGGGCGAGTTCGATCTCACCCTTCATCGAATCTTCAACCATCTTCGGCAGTTGGCTACGGCCTTTCACGCCACCGAATGCGGAGCCTTTCCAGGTGCGCCCGGTAACCAACTGGAATGGGCGTGTAGAGATTTCCTGGCCTGCACCGGCAACACCGATGACAATGGACTGACCCCAGCCACGGTGGGCGCACTCCAACGCAGCACGCATGACGTGCACGTTACCGATGCACTCAAAGGAGTGATCCACGCCCCAGCCAGTCATTTCGATAATGACTTGCTGGATCGGCTGCTCATGATCCTTAGGGTTGATGCAGTCAGTCGCACCGAACTGGCGAGCTAGGTCGAACTTGGCAGGGTTGGTGTCGATAGCAATGATGCGACCGGCTTTGGCCTGACGTGCACCCTGAATTGCTGCCAATCCAATGCCACCCAGGCCGAAAATAGCCACGGTGTCGCCTGGCTGTACTTTGGCGGTGTTGTGCACAGCGCCGATACCGGTAGTCACGCCGCAGCCCAGCAGGCAGACGTGCTCATGATTGGCATCTGGGTTGATCTTTGCGACCGACACCTCAGCAACCACCGTGTACTCGCTGAAAGTCGAACACCCCATATAGTGGTACAGAGGCTGGCCGTTGTAGGAGAAGCGCGTAGAACCATCCGGCATAACACCCTTGCCTTGGGTCGCACGCACTGCGGTGCATAGGTTGGTCTTTCCAGACTTGCAGAATAGGCACTCACCGCATTCTGCGGTGTACAGAGGGATTACGTGATCGCCAGGCTTGAGGCTAGTTACGCCTTCGCCCACTTCAACGACAACGCCAGCGCCTTCGTGGCCCAGAACGACAGGAAAGAGGCCTTCAGGGTCATCACCGGACAGGGTGAAGGCATCTGTATGGCAAACACCCGTGTCGGTGATCTTGATCAGCACTTCGCCTGCGCGAGGTGGTTCGACGTCGATCTCTACGATTTGAAGCGGTTTACCTGCTTCGAAGGCTACTGCAGCACGAGATTTCATATGGTTTTTCTCCAGAGGATGGTGCTCATTTAGTCTGGGCTGTCATCGCGGTAGGCCATTGATTGCTATTTCAGGTACGTCTTCACCAGGGAAATAACCTCATCAATAGTAGACCGCTGCGCCTCAGTTGAATCTACTAATGTCGTGAATTCTTCTCTTAGATGGCTTTCCAGTACCCCAGCCATCAGCCCGTTCACTGCTCCCCTAATTGCAGCAATTTGCTGCAGGACAGGCGCGCAGTCAGCACCCGCTTCCAGCGCTGATTCCAGTGCATCGAGCTGACCTCTTACACGGCGAACTCTAGCCAGAACGCGCTTCTTCTCTTCAGGTGAATGTGGCATGTGATAACCCTTTGGCAGTCTGAAGCAGGAATTTTACATTGGTGCTGGCAGGGAACATATCAAGATACTGGCTGGG
Organism: Pseudomonas sp. GP01-A4; assembly: GCF_058780865.1. Lineage (NCBI taxonomy): Bacteria > Pseudomonadati > Pseudomonadota > Gammaproteobacteria > Pseudomonadales > Pseudomonadaceae > Pseudomonas > Pseudomonas sp. GP01-A4. Next base: position 35,512 of record NZ_JBYSWF010000006.1, on the reverse strand, counting down.
AGTATATTGTGAAACTCCCCCGGAGTATACAGCTGTATCGTGCGGCTCACAGTCGCTGCAGCCTTTTGCACGCCTACTACCTGTTTAATGGGCAGATAGCGGGGCGGCCATCTTGACTCAGAACGAACAAGAGATTCATTGTCGAGGTTTCGGGCTAGCGAGTCTGACAGCGGTTTTTCGGCGATCATCCCATCATCACGTGACATGTCACCGGCGACGCGGATAGTTCCCGCAAGGTGTTCATTGAGCGCGACAGGGACGCCACCTTTCATCGGTAGGATTCTAGGCAGCTCTTGGAAGTGTAGATGGCCTTGGACGATTTGCTCCTCCAATGCTTTCGTGATGAAACCTTAAATCGAGGCCGTCTTCTACTTTGGGATCGAGGCTTCGACCATCCCACTCCCGACCCCATCACCTACGATACAGATGACGATGGAGTCGCGTTTTCATGAGGATTGTTTCTCGATTGATTGCGGCTTTCGCAGAGTGCAAGGTGATGACTGGTTTGGTTGCTTGAGAGTCGGCATTTTACCGACTGAGCAAATGCACAAGACAGAGCCGCAATGGCTAAGAAAATTTATGGTGCATTTCTGCGCTCGGGAGAAAAACCGGTTGAACAAGCCAATTGCCGCGAATCCGATCGACAGTTTGCGGCTTCAAGAAATAACGTTCCAACATGACAACCTCCATTCCATGAAACAGGGTGGAAGGTCATCATCCGACCAGAGTGAAACGTTATGTGGCGTTTACCGGCGCAGTCGCCTTGAAGTACGGCCAAACGCCCGCGCTGGGAACATAACGGCGAAGGGAACAAAAGCCGGATTATGTGGCGCGCCACATAATCCGGCACCAGGATTTCTGACGTCCCGCCGAGAAAAGCGAAGCAACGTACGTGCAAGCCCAGCCAGTCGGGCAGTTTCTGCGACCAGGTGTCGATCATGGTGTGCCAATCATTCAGATCGACGTTCTGCGCCGCGCTGGGCGCCAGAGCTAGACCGACGTTGTTGATCAGTGCCTTCACCGCCTTGAACTGCGGGGGCAACCCTTCGACCACCGCTTTCACCGCCTGATGAAATAGAGATCGCTCGGTTGACCGGTTTCTCGCTCCCCACAATCACCTGTTGGTGCCTCTCCCGCCCGACTGCGGCCCCAGCACTTCGACGATATAGTCCAAAAAACTTTGCAGCTTTTGGGTACGCAGCCGCCCCGGCGCCGTAACCAAATGCACGGGCAGAGCTGGGGCGGCGTAGTCGGGCAGCACGCGCTGCAAGCAACCCGCCCGCAAGTCGTCGGCCACCAGTGCCTCGGGCTGCAAGATGATGCCCATGCCCCCCAACGCCGCCACACGCAGCGCGTGGCCAACGTTGGCAGAGAGCGGCCCATGAATGGCAACTTTTTCGCGGCCATTGGGCCCATCGAAATACCAGACCTCGCGCGGAGACCAGTGGGTGAAGCCAAGGCATTGGTGCTGCGCCAAGTCAGCCGGTGCTTGTGGCGCGCCATGTTCGACTAGATAGGCCGGAGCCGCACAAGCCACCATGCGGTACGGCGCCAAGGGCCGCGCACGTAGGCCTGAGTCGGGCATCGTACCCACGCGAAACACTGCGTCATAGCCACCGGCAATCACGTCCACCACGCTGTCGCTCAACTCCAGCCCAAGTGTGACCTGCGGGTGACTGGAACGGTAACCGGCCAGCACGGGAGCCAAACAATGGGTGCCATAGTTGATGGAAGCGCTGATACGCAAATGGCCTTGCGCCAATTTACGGCTGTCGCGGGCAATGGCATCGGCTGCTTCCACCTCCACCAGCACGATCTTGCAGCGCTCGTAGTAGTTGCGCCCCACTTCCGTCAGGCTTTGGCGGCGGGTGCTGCGGTTGAGCAAGGTCACACCGAGCTGCTGCTCCAACTGGCGCACATGCTTGCCGACCATGGGGGCAGAGAGCTCCAGCGCATCAGCGGCAGCTGCGAAGGAGCCACTCTCTACCGCCTTGACGAAGACCATCATGCTGCTGAACTTGTCCACAGGATTAGAAACCAATAGTTTTTAATCAAAATATTATGCGCGCATTTATCTTTTATCGGGTCGTTTCTACAGTGACTGCATAGCAACCACTCACTGAGAATACTCACCATGCTGAACATCGACTTAAACGGTAAGACTGCCGTCATCACGGGTTCCACTGCTGGCATTGGCTTGGCGATTGCCAAGTCTCTGGCTCAGGCTGGTGCAAACGTTGTGGTCAACGGCCGCACGCAGGCAGCGGTGGACAAGGCTGTAGCCGCCGTGCAGGCCCACGCACCAAGCGTTGAGGTGCAAGGCGTGGTTGCTGACCTGGCCACGGCCGAAGGCTGCCAACAGTTGGCGGTGCAAGCGCCGCACTGCGACGTTCTGATCAATAACCTGGGCATCTATGGCACCGTGCCGTTTTTTGACATCAGCGACGACGAGTGGCAGCGCTACTGGGATGTGAACCTGATGTCTGGCGTTCGCATGTCGCGGGCCTACATGCCGCAGATGCTGGAACGCAACTGGGGCCGCGTGGTCTTCATTGCCTCTGAGTCGGCCTACAACATCCCGGCGGACATGGTGCACTACGGCATGAGCAAGACCGCCATGTTGGGCTTGGCTCGCGGGCTGGCCAAGATGGCCGCAGGCACAGGCGTGACCGTGAACAGCGTATTGCCCGGCCCTACGTTGTCTGAAGGCGCGGCCCAGATGCTGATGGCAAATGCCCCTGCCGACCAGACACTGGAAGAAGCGGGCATTGCATTCGTCCAACAGCACCGTCCCTCCTCGATCATCGGCCGCGCGGCGCAGCTGGACGAAGTGGCGAACATGGTGACCTACGTGGCTTCGCCCCTGTCGTCGGCTACGACGGGCGCGGCACTGCGAGTGGAAGGCGGGATTGTGGACAGCATTTAAGCCTTCATCGCACCTCGTTCTGGTGGTTTGAACAGCCAGAAAACTGATGCCCCATGGTTCAAGAACCATGTTTTTTTGGGGTGCGCCAGGCATGGCGCGTTGCGCGCAAGCGCAACCAGTTTGGCTATGGTGGCCACGCTGGTGACTTGGAGGTGACGGTGACAATGAAAATCAGCGCGAGAATGACGAACCGGCGACGCCCGACATGGGCCTTTTCAAGCGGGATTTCTAACGGTGCGGTCTTGGAGGTCATGGGGCTCTCCGGCTTCCCTCGCGGGAAGTTTTATTGTTGGAATGATATGTAGAGCGTGTCTCAGCAAGCGACCGCAGCAGGCAGCGGTGAACCCGCAAAACAGGCCTGCAGGTTGACCAACACGATTTCGCCCATGGCCAATCGGGTCTGCTCGGTAGCGCTGGCGCGATGCGGCTGCAGCACCACATTGTTCAACGAGCGCAGGGCATCCGGAACGCGAGGCTCATCGACAAAAACATCAAGGCCTGCACCGGCGATGGTGCCGTTGCTCAAGGCAGCAATCAGCGCTGGCTCATCAACCAACTTGCCGCGTGCGACATTGATCAGATAGCCATTGGCGCCCAGTGCCTCGAGTACCGTTGGAGTGATGATTGCGCTGCCTTGATCGGCAGATGCCGCTAGCATCAGCACGTCGCTGCGGCGCGCCAGCTCGATCAGATCCGGAACAAAGGTGTAGCCGCTTTGTGGCTGCTCACGCAGATCGGTGTAATTCACCGTCATGTTGAAGGCTAAGGCGCGTTTGGCGATGGCATGTCCAACCCGGCCCAGCCCGACGATACCCAGCTGAATGCCGGTAACTTTTCGCGCCAGTGGTTGTACGACGGAGCCCCAGTGGCCTTCGCGCACGATGCGGTCGCCGGTGCCCAGATCACGTAAGGTCATGATCAGCAGGCCCATGCCCATGTCTGCGACGTCGTCGGTCAGCACACCAGGCGTAGTCGTCACCTGAACACCGCGTTGAACTGCGTGTGCAAGGTCTCGCTACTCTTCAAAGTAAAGCACGCGGCCATAACAGCCTCATGGAAATTCGCTGACGTAACGCCCTCAATCGGCGTGCGGCCATCCAGCACTCCATGGGGATTCAGTAATGCTCGGTAAATCGCCCAGGAATCAGCGTCCTGCGAATGCTTCAGAACAGCCTGCACCAGCTTATGTTTCAGGGGATCTAGGTGCCAATCTGGAACGCGCCGCCCCTGGTTACCCAGGCTCAACGCAAGCACTCTTTTGGCCTGAACCTCGTAACTGATCCATCTGCGTGATTTACCAGCCATCTCAGCAAACACCGCCACCGGGAGATTATGTGGTGCGTTGAACATCTCCAGCATTTCCATTCGCTCTCGCTGTATATCCGAAAGCCCAAGCGCTAGTCCTGAAACAGCCGATATGCGTTGAGCGGCTGCAGGCAGCGTCGGCATTGTGCTTCCTGCGCTTGTCGCCCCCAGGATGGGAGCGCGCGTCGCGGTAGGGACCACTTCGTCAAAACCTCCCGCCAACTGCGGAACACCTTCTAGGCGAATGGTGATCGGCATGCTAGCCGCTTCAACCCGGCACTGCTCGAAGAGATCCAGTCTATCGGCCCAATCCTGCATCATGCGCCGCCGCTGCTCCACGTACTCGGCATGGTTGTACGCCGAGCTCACCTTATCGGGATCTGAATGAGAGAGCTGCGCATCGACCCAAATCTTCGGGTAGCCAATTTCGTTGAGGCCGGTGGAAATAGTTCCCCTGATGCCATGACCTGTCAGTTGATCCTTGTACCCGATCCGTTTTAACGCGGCATTAAGCGTGTTTTCGCTGATACGCTTTTTCAAGTCACTGTAGTGAGCGAACAGGTACCGCTGGGCTGGCTTCACTTGATCGAGCAGGTGGCGAACGACCTCCACAGCTTGCACAGAGAGCGGCACGATGTAGGGCGGGATACCACCGGAACGCTTGCCCTCCTTCCGCAGTTCAAGCTGCAGCTGTTTCACCACTTCAGGGGGGATGATCCAGAGGCCTTTATCGAGGTGGAACTGATCCGGCGTCGCCAGCCGCAACTCCCCCGTACGCACTCCCGTCAAAAATAGCAACCGAAGGCCAAGCTGGGTCTGCAGCTTACCGGGATACTGACGTAGTATTTGGAGCATGGCCGGGAGCTCGGGCATGCGCAGGAATGGATTATGGCGCACAGGTGGCTGGGGCAACGCGACGACGTCCAGGTCGAACGCCGGATTCAGCGGTAACCCGGGGACGATGATCAATGCGTAACGGAACATCTGCCGGAACCAGGTCCGGACCTTCTCGGCGCTAGTGAGCGCCTTTCTGCGCTCTATCCTCGCCACGACCTCCAGCAGGTCGGACCGCTGGATTTCGTAGATTGAGCGCTTCCCAAGAGCAGGAAGTACGTCTTTGACAAAAATACGCTGGATCTGTGAGAGCGTGCTCTGCCGTCCTTCCTTGAGAACGAGTCTACGATGCTCTACCCACGTGTCGAACACTGCCTTGAATGTGTTTTCGTCCGCGAGACGGACGGACTGCCGCTTCTGCTTACGGTGTGCTCGGGGGTTGATGCCCTTGGCCAAAAGAGCTCGGGCTTCGTCGCGCAAAGAACGAGCCTCCCGGAGACTGACCTCGGGATAAGTGCCCAGCGACATGCGTTTCTGCTTACCGGCCCAGTAGTAGCGGTAGTGCCACGACTTGCCGCCTTCAGGTGCCACCGCCAGGGATAGCCCATCAAGGTCGCCGAGGGTGTAGGGCTTTCCGGTTGCTTTTGCTTGCCGGACAGCCAGATCTGAGAGTGCCATGCCCTAGCTCCTGAACTCTTGGTCAGGACTAGATACTGGTCGCGTAGGCCTCGCCCCTCCAGCAACAATCCGGAAACCGTGACACCCGTATTGATGGACTTAAAAATGGACTTAAAAGTCGTGGCTGTCGGTGGTTTCCAGTGGAACTCACTGGAACGAAAAAAGGACCCTAAGGTCCTGATTTCAACGACTTACAGAACTCAACGGAACTCTGTAGATCATAATTTGGAGCGGGAAACGAGACTCGAACTCGCGACCCCGACCTTGGCAAGGTCGTGCTCTACCAACTGAGCTATTCCCGCGTCTTGGTGATGCGCATTCTATAGAATCCTCATCACCCGTCAACCCCTTGATTCAAAAAAGTTTTATTTCTTTTCAACCTCAGTGCGCAGATGCGGCCAGGCGGCGCGCAAATATTGCAGCATGGACCACAAGGTCAGCCCCGCGGCGATCAGCAGCAAGGCGTAGCCCAGCAATACCCAGAAGGAGAAATCCGACGGGTTGGCCAGCAGGATCACCAGGGCAAGCATCTGCGCCGCGGTTTTCCATTTGCCCATGTTGGACACGGCCACGTGAGCACGGGCGCCGATTTCGGCCATCCATTCCCGCAGGGCCGAGACGACGATCTCGCGACCGATGATCACGGCCGCCGGCAAGGTCAGCCAGAGGTTGCCATGTTCCTGCACCAGCAGCACCAGGGCGACCGCTACCATCAGTTTGTCGGCCACCGGGTCCAGGAACGCGCCAAACGGCGTGCTCTGCTCCAGGCGGCGGGCCAGGTAGCCGTCCAGCCAGTCGGTGGCAGCCGCGAAGGCGAAGACCGAACTGGATGCCATGTAACTCCATTCGTACGGCAGGTAAAACAGCAAAATGAAAATCGGAATGAGCAGGACGCGTAGTACGGTGATCAGATTAGGGATATTCATCGGCACAACTGGCTACGAGGTGAGAAGGCATTCTACTCGCTGTGCAGATTTGCATAAATCAACTCTGCGAGCTTTTTACTGATACCGGGAGCTTTGGCTATTTCTTCGATGCTGGCACGGGACAGCTCCTGCAAGCCACCAAAATGTTTTAACAAGTCCCGCCGCCGCGTTGGCCCGACCCCCGCCACCCCTTCCAGGGTTGAGGTACGCCGGGTCTTGCCACGTCGGGCGCGGTGGCCGGTGATGGCGAAACGGTGGGCTTCGTCGCGGATCTGCTGGATAAGATGCAGCGCCGGGGAGTCGCCCTTCAAAGTGAACTCATGGGCGGCATCATTCAAGTACAAGGTTTCAAAACCGGCCTTGCGGGTGGCCCCCTTGGCCACGCCGAGCAGGATCAGGTCGGGCACCGCCAGTTCATTGAGCACGTCGCGGGCCATGGATAGCTGACCCTTGCCACCGTCCACCAACAGGATGTCCGGCAGCTTGCCCTCGCCGTCCTTCAGTTTGCTGAAGCGGCGGGTCAGGGCCTGGTGCATGGCGGCATAGTCATCGCCCGGAGTAACGCCTTCGATGTTGTAGCGCCGGTAGTCGGACTTGATCGGTCCTTCAGGCCCGAACACCACGCAGGAGGCCACGGTGGCTTCGCCGCTGGAATGGCTGATGTCGTAGCACTCGAGGCGCTGGGGCGGCTCGTCAAGGTTGAGGACTTCGGCCAAAGCGTCAAACCGTGCGGCGACGTGCTGGCGGTTGGCCAGACGTGCGCCCAGGGCCTGTTCGGCATTGGTCACGGCCAGTTGCTGCCAGCGGGCCCGGGTGCCGCGTACGCGGTGGCTGATGTCCAGCTCGCGGCCGCGCAATTCGTGAATCGCTTCGATCAGCGCCGGGAAGTCCTCATGCACCACGTTGACGATCAGCTCGCTCGGCAGGTCGCGCTCGGGGCTGCTGACGTAGTACTGGCCGAGGAACGCCGCCATGACTTCGGCGACCTCCTCTTCTATACCGGTCTGGGGGAAGAAGTTCTTGCTGCCCAGCACCCGGCCGCCGCGCACGCTGATCAGGTGCACACAGGCGCCGCCCGGGTTGACGAAGGCGGCGATGACGTCGACGTCACCGGTGCCGCCCTCCATGCTCTGCTGGTCCTGCACGCGACGCAGCAGGGAGATCTGGTCGCGTAGCTCTGCGGCGCGCTCGAAATCCAGGGTGCTGGCCGCTTGCTCCATGGCGCCGGACAGCTCATCGGCCAGGGCATTGCTGCGGCCTTCGAGGAACATCACCGAGTGACGCACGTCCTCGGCATATTCCGCAGGCTCAACCAGGCCCACGCACGGCGCCTTGCAGCGCTTGATCTGGTACTGCAGGCACGGGCGGTTGCGGTTCTTGTAGAAACTGTCTTCGCACTGGCGCACGAAAAACGCCTTTTGCAGCAGGCTCAGGCTTTCGCGGATGGCGCCGGCGCTGGGGTAAGGCCCGAAGTACTTGCCCTTCTGCTTCTTGGCGCCGCGATGGATGCTCAGGCGCGGAAAGTCGCCGTCCGAGAGAAACACGTACGGGTAGGACTTATCGTCACGCAGCAGGATGTTGTAGGGCGGCCGCCATTCCTTGATCAGCGTCTGCTCAAGCAGCAGCGCCTCGGTTTCGTTGGCGGTGATGGTGGTTTCCACCTGGGCGATACGCGCCACCAGTGCCGCCGTCTTCGTTGCCAGGCCGGTCTTGCGGAAGTAACTCGCCAGGCGGCTCTTCAGGTTCTTGGCTTTACCGACGTAGAGCAGGCGCGCTTCGCTGTCGAACATGCGATACACGCCGGGACGGCCACTGCAGGTTGCAAGGAACGCACTCGGATCGAATTGGACCTTTATTTCAGGAGCTGTCATTTCAGGCGCTGGCATCTACCATGCCGTGGCGTACCGCCAGCAGGGTCAATTCAACATCACTGCTGATGGAAAGCTTTTCGAAAATCCGATAACGGTAGGTGTTCACGGTTTTCGGCGACAGGCACAGCTTGTCGGAGATCGACTGGACTTTTTGACAGCCGACAATCATCAGGGCGATCTGGATTTCCCGCTCCGACAGCGCATCGAACGGCGAGTCGCTGGTGGGCTGGAACGACTTGATCGCCAGCTGCTGGGCAATCTGCGGGCTGATGTAGCGTTGGCCGGCAAATACCAGGCGAATGGCCTGGACCATTTCCGCCAATCCCGCGCCTTTTGTCAGATAGCCAGCCGCGCCCGCTTGTAGCAGCCGTGTAGGAAAAGGATCTTCCTCACACACGGTCACTACCACGACTTTGATATCCGGATGGCTGCGCAACAACTTTGTAGTGGCGCCAAGACCGCCGATCCCAGGCATCTTGACGTCCATCAAAACCACATCGGGCTTCAACTCCCGGGCCTTGATCAGGGATTCCTCCCCTGACTCGGCCTGGCCGACTACTTGCAGGCCATCGATGTCAGCCAGCATTCGTGTAATGCCTGTACGAACGAGATCATGGTCATCGACTACTAGCACCCTAATCAAGCAGACACCTCGCGATATGGTCTTATAGGTTGCTGAACACCTTAGCAAAAAACCACGGCGCAGACCTAGCTGCAAGCGTCATATATATAGAGTTTCAATGCACAACGGGCCGCCGCCGAGTGGCGGGCGGCTCAATTTCCTGGGTAAAAGGTCAGGAATCCGGGGCCGATGACCGGTTTTTTCCATTGGTGGAGAGTGAATGCTCGGCCAGGGTAGAAGTCAGGCGATGGATTGCATCCTGGTCTTCCTTGAACATCGCACGGTAGTTGCCCAGCACTTTTTCTTCGATTTGGCTCAGATTTTCCAGTTGGGTCGGCGTCGGCGTGCCGGTCAACACGTACAGGATATCGACACCTTTTTCTGCCACCCGGGACAAGTAATCGGCCTTGGGCGCACGGCCGCCATTTTCGTATTTCCCCTGTGCGTTAGCTTCTACACCTCCTATTTCACCAAAAGTTTTCTGCGACAGGCCAAGTCGCTCTCTTTCTTGCCTTAACCGGAAACCGATTCCACTCATTTGGATGTATGATCCTATTTGGCACACCCCAAGAGGTGACACACTCATCTCGTTTTACACAAACTTGAACGGTTTTGAACTATGCCCGGTATTCGCACTGCTGCACAAGCCAAGGCTTGGCTGGAACATCAAGGTAAGTCTGTTCAAGCGTTCGCCCGGGAACATGGCGTGGACCCGGCAACCACTTATCAAGTGCTCGCTGGGCGCAAAAAGGGACGGCGGGGAGAAGCCCACAAGGTCGCGGTCCTGTTAGGCATGAAGGACGGGATCATCCCGGTTGAGGACGAAACCGTAAGGCAAGATCAGGAAGTCATTTCTTGAAGTCAGTATGCGCTTATTAAAACCAAGTGCCTGTTTTCCCAAAATTGGCAGTACTCACACCTGATCACGGCCGGCAATTGCGCTCCATGCGCCAGAAGCAATCCTCCGCATCTACGATTTCCAGGCCCTTGCGTTGATACAGCCGTCGCGCCGGGTTGGTCTTGAAAACGGTCAACCGTAAAAGACCCAGCCCTTCCGCGCGCGCCTTGTACACCATCTGCTCGATAACCCAGCCGCCAGCCCCTTGATGACGAAACGCCTCAAGGATGTGCAATTCGCGGATATACAGTGCCTTGGGGTCACGACTGATGCTGATGAAACCCAGCACCTCGTTATCGCGACAGATCAGCCAGTTTTCTCGTCCGGCCCAGGCGGTATCGAAACCGGCATCGGACCACGACAAGTCGTATTGGCGATAATAATTACCCATTGCCTGGTGGGTCAGGGTCCGGGCGAAGGCCAGGTGTTGGCTGGTCGCGGCCTGCAGTTGAAACGCCATGTGCCTGAACTCCCTAGATTGCCACCTGTTCTCCCTGCCACTGGCCGCCGGTGTCGCGTCGTGCAATCACCAGCGTATCGCCTACACCCGGGCTAGCCGCGATCAAACCACCGTCGGCGCCCCAGATTGCGCTGCGCCCGGCGCAGGCCCAGCCACCGGATGGACCGCCGTGGTTGGCCATCAGCACCAGCATCCGGTGCTCGGCGGCATAGCCCTGTAGCAAGGCGGTGTCCGGCGCGTAGCCGCCTTCGCTGATCAGTACACCCGCAGCGTAGATGTTCGCCCCGTCCTCGGCAGCCTGTCGAGGGTGGCTGGCGTGGGAAAAATCCGCGCATACCGCCAGGGCGATCCGGTCGTCCCCCCATTCAAGGGCCGCCCCGCCCTGCCCCGCAGCAAACGCCACGCCTTCACCGGGATGCAGATGCTGCTTGGTATAGACCGCCACCGAGCCATCCGGCCCCAGCACCAGCGCACCGATCAACACCTCACTGGCGCCCCCCAGGCGAATCGGCATGCCCACCACCGCGGTGATGCGCAACTCACGGGCCATCTCCCGCAGCGGCGCCACTACATCATCCCCGGGCGCGATCGCCAGCCCGGCGGCCAGTGACGGTTCATAGCCGGTCAGGGACAGTTCCGGAAACACCAGCAACTGCACGCCGTGCTCCGCCGCCACGCGCATGAAAGCCAAGTGACGCGCGATATTTCCGGGTACGTCGCCCGCAATGGAAATGGATTGGGCAGCAGCAATCGTCAAGGCCGTCATGGTCGCATCCAGGCAATCATCGTGAAGTCCGTGCAGCATATCGACACTTGGGTCATAGCCGTAAGTACCCAACCTCAATAGAAATTACTGATTGAATCCACCCGCTCGCCTCAGTTAAGCTCCCCCCATCATTTGGAGACACACCATGTTGCAACTCACCCACACTCAGGTTTGCCCTGCTGCCAGCGCCCAGCGCTCGGTCGTGGCTGCCCGCGTGAGCGGTTTGAGCGCACTGGTCAGCTTTTATTTTGGGTATTGGTTTAGCCACTGGCGCGCCTGATACCTGAAATCGGCGCCCACTACTCAAGGGGTCGCCTACCAGAGAAATCTAACCCCCGGTCGGCTCCCCGACCGGGGGTTTTGTTTTTTCAGCCCTTATTATTTTTGCCACACACCGAACACTTAAAGGACTCACGCCATGAACTACGCCACCTATTACCGCTACGACACCTCCACCGCCTGGCGATTTAGCAAGCTCCGTTCGGGACAGCCTGCCGCCTCCGATCGGTCACCTATTGGTGGCAAGCCAGCACACGTAGCCAATACGGCCAATTGTCGAACACCCCAGTAGGGCAGAGCGTGCGGGAACAGCCCGCCGCTTGCCCAGGAAGCCCAAATATGAACGCCTCGATCGCCGCTCTGCCTGTTTCCACCCTGTCCTGCGCCAATGAAGCGCTGACCCAGCGTTTGCCCAGTGCCCTTGAGCTCAAGCACCAACTGCCCCTGAGCCCATTCCTCAACGAACAGATCCACGCCCATCGCCAAGCCGTGCGCGCCATCCTCAAGGGTGAAGACTCACGCCTGCTGGTGATCGTCGGCCCGTGCTCGATCCACGACCCGGAATCGGCCATGGAATACGCACGCAACCTGAAAAAACTGGCCCATGAAGTCAGTGACCAGATGCTGCTGGTGATCCGCGCCTACGTCGAAAAACCCCGCACCACCATCGGCTGGAAAGGCCTGGCCTACGACCCACGCCTGGATGGCAGCGACGACATGGCCGCCGGCCTGACCCTGTCCCGGGAACTGATGCGGGAAATGCTGCGCCTGGGCCTGCCGGTCGCCACCGAGCTGCTGCAACCGATGGCTGCCGGCTACTTCGATGACCTGCTGAGCTGGGTCGCCATTGGCGCGCGCACCACCGAATCGCAGATTCATCGCGAAATGGCCAGCGGCCTCGGCATGCCCGTGGGCTTCAAGAACGGCACCGACGGCGGCGTGGCCATCGCCTGTGACGCCATGCGCTCCGCCGCTCACCCGCACCGTCACTTCGGTGTCGACAGCCAGGGCCATCCGGCGATCATCCAGACCCCGGGCAACCCCGACACTCACCTCGTGTTGCGCGGCGGCCATCGTGGGCCGAACTACGATCGCCAGAGCGTGGCCCAGGTTCACGCCGACCTTGCCAAGAGCAAAGTCGCGCCGCGGATCATGGTCGACTGCAGCCACGCCAACAGCGGCAAAGACCCGCTGCGCCAACCGGCGGTGTTCAACGACGTGCTGGAACAGCGCCTGCAGGGCGACACCTCGCTGATCGGCATGATGATCGAAAGCCACCTGTTTGAAGGCTGCCAACCATTGAGCCCGTCGATGAAATACGGCGTGTCGATCACCGATGGCTGCCTGGGCTGGGACGGCACGGAACAGCTGCTGCGCAGCGCTGCCGAGCGGTTGCGGGTACACAATCGCGCCTGACAATGAAGATCAAATGTGGGAGCGGGCTTGCTCGCGAATGCGGTGGTCCAGCCAGCACATGCATCAACTGGCACACCGCTTTCGCGAGCACGCCCGCTCCCACACTGGATCTTCATTCACTTGACTAAAGTGGGTACAGCGCCTCATCAAACTGCTCGAGCTTCGGAAACACCAACGGCTGGTCATCCGCCAGCCCTTCCAGCCGCTGCTGGTAATTGCGCAGAAAATCCTGCCGGGCCTCGGCGCTGATATACGGCACATGCCACGCCACAAACGGCTCCAGCACCTCAAACCCGACATACGCCAGCGTGCCACGCAGGATCGGCCGCAGCATGTCCTCCAACGGCCCGTGAATCGCACCCTCGCCAAACATATGCTCGCGCCCGCCGAGGGTCACCGTGACCAGCGCTTTCTTGCCGGCGAGCCCGCCCTGATCATAGAACCGCTTGCCGCCGTAGCACACGCCCGACACCAGAACCCGGTCAATCCAGCCCTTGAGCATCGCGGGCGCCGAGAACCAGAAGATCGGGAAATTGAGGATCAGCAGATCGGCCCACAGCAGCTTGTCCAACTCCTGCTGGATATCCGCCGCGATGGATTGGCTTTTCACCCCCAGGCGCTGCTCCAGGGCATACACCAGGTAGTCGGGGTTCTCCCGCGAGGTGAAGTCCGAGGCGCTGGCTACGGGATTCCAGTTCATCGCGTACAAATCACTGACCTGCACCTCATGCCCCTGCGCTTGCAGGGTAGCCGTGGCCTGGTCACGCAAGGCCGCGGTAAACGACTGCGGCTCGGGATGGGCGTGGACAATCAACACCTTCATAAAAACTCCTCAAGAAGTAAGCGCGGCCCGTTTGGCCAGCAAATGGTCGAGCCAGTCGGGGTCCATTTCCGGCTCCGATGAAAACAGCAAGCCGGTGTAGTCCTGATACGGCGGGGTGAAGATCGCGCTGCGGCTGCCCTGGTCCACCACCCTGCCCCGCTGCATCACCACCACTTCGTCGGCGATGGCGCGCACCGTGGCCACGTCATGGGTGATAAACAGGTAGGCCACGCCCAACTGCTGCTGAATGCGGTTGAGCAGTTTCAGCACGCCCTCGGCCACTAACTGATCCAGGGCCGAGGTCACTTCGTCGCAGATGATCAATTGTGGGTCGGCCGCCAGGGCGCGAGCGATGCAGATACGTTGCTTCTGGCCGCCGGACAGCTCACGGGGCTGACGCTCCATGAAGGTGGCCGGGTCCAGCTCGATCATCTCCAGCAACTCGGCGACTCGGGCGCGCATGGCCTTGCCCTTGAGGCCGAGGTAGAAGGTCAGTGGCCGGCCAATGATGTCGACGATGCGCTGGCGCGGGTTCAGCGCGGTATCGGGGATCTGGTAGATCATCTGGATCCGTCGCAACTGCTCCTTGCTGCGCCGGCGAAAGTCCGCCGGCAACGCTTCACCGTCATACAGCACCTGCCCCGCCGTAGCCGGCAGCAACCCCGTAATCAAGCGTGCGGTGGAGCTTTTGCCGCTGCCGGACTCACCGATCACCGCCAACGTCTGGCCGCGATGCAAGCTCATCGACACGTCATGCAACACCGGCTGATGCCCGTAACTGGCGCACACCTGGCGCACTTCCAGCAACGGCACCTGCTGCTGCGGGCAAGCCTTGGGCTCGGTGCGAAAGCTGCGCACCGCCCACAGGGATTTGGTGTAGTCCTGCTGCGGGGCGCTGAGCATGGCGCGGGTCTCGGCCTCCTCCACCAGCTTGCCGTGGCGCAGCACCATGATGCGGTCGGCCATCTGCGCGACCACTGCCAGGTCATGGCTGATATACAGCGCGGCACTGCCGAAGGTTTTCACCGCATCGCGAATCGCCGCCAGCACTTCGATCTGGGTGGTGACGTCGAGGGCGGTGGTGGGTTCGTCGAAGATGATCAGGTCCGGGTGACAGGCCATCGCCATGGCGGTCATCACCCGTTGCAGCTGCCCACCGGAGACCTGATGCGGATACCGTTGGCCGATGGTTTCCGGATTGGGCAGGCGCAGCACGCGGTACAACTCCACCGCCTCGCGTTCAGCCTGGGCGCGGCTGATGCCACCGTTGATCACGGCGGTTTCCACATGCTGGTCAATCAGCCGGTGGGCCGGGTTGAACGACGCGGCAGCGCTTTGCGCCACGTAGGCAATGCGCAGTCCTCGCAGCTTGCGCAGCGCTTCTGGCTTGGCCTGCAACAGCTGAATACCGTCAAAGCACACCGAGCCACCGGTGATGCGGCAACCGTCGCGGGCAAAGCCCATGGCCGCCAGGCCCAGGGTTGATTTACCCGCGCCAGACTCACCAATCAGCCCCAGTACCTCACCCCGTTGCAACGTCAGGTCGATGCCCTTGATCAGCAGATGCCAGGCGTCTTCGTAATGCCCTTCAATCTGCAGGTTGCGGATTTCCAGCAGTGGCTTGTCCATCCTCAACACTCCTTCAGGCCGCTGGATTTATGCAGCATCCAGTCGACGACAAAATTCACGCTGACGGTGATCAACGCCACCGCCAGGGCCGGCAGCAACGGGCTGATGTCGCCGAAGGTAATCAGCACCGCATTGTCGCGGACCATGCTGCCCCAATCGGCGGTGGGTGGTTGAATGCCCAGGCCAAGGAACGACAGCGCGCTGATAAACAGGAACACGAAACAGAACCGCAGGCCGAACTCGGCAATCAATGGCGCGGCGGCATTGGGCAGCACTTCGCGGGTGACCAGCCACCACAGCCCTTCCCCACGTAAGCGCGCGGCTTCGACGAAGTCCTGCACCACCACGGTCATCGCCACGGCCCGGGACAGGCGAAACACCCGGGTCGAATCCAGCAGTGCAATCACCAGCACCAGCGAGGTGGCATTGGTGCCCACCACGCTGAGAATCAGCAAGGCGAAGATCAGCTGCGGGATCGCCATCAGAATGTCCACCACCCGCGACAACCCTTGATCGACCCAGCCGCCCTTGATCGCCGCAATCAAGCCGCTCAAGCCACCCAGTAAAAACGCCAGCACCGTCGTCAAAAAAGCGATGCCCAGGGTGTTGCGCGCGCCATACACCAGGCGGCTGAACATGTCCCGCCCAAGGTTATCGGTGCCCAGCAGGAACTGGCCGCTCCAGGGCGCAAACCCGTCACCCACCACCTGGGTTTCCCCGTAAGGTGCGAGCACCGGCGCAAATAACGCCACCAGCACGTACAGCACGATGACCAGCAGGCCGAACTTCGCGCTCAACGGCGCCCGGGCCACTTGTGTGAGAAGGCTCATGGTCTACCCCTTGGGATGCATCAGGCGTGGGTTGGTGGCGATGGACAGCACATCGGCGCCGGTATTGAGCAGGATGTAGGTGGCGGCAAAGATCAGGCTGCACGCCTGCACCACCGGGATATCGCGCTTGGACACCGAGTCCACCAGCAACTGGCCGAGGCCCGGGTAGACAAACACCACCTCCACCACCACTACGCCCACCACCAGGTACGCGAGGTTGAGCGCGATCACGTTGACGATCGGCGCCAGGGCATTGGGCAGTGCGTGGCGCCAGATAATCCGCGACTGGCTGATGCCCTTGAGCCGGGCCATTTCGATATACGGGCTGGCCAGCAGGTTGATCAGCGAGGCGCGGGTCATGCGCATCATCTGCGCGATCACCACCAGGCTCAGGGTGGCCACCGGCAACACCGAACGTTCGAGAATGGTGGCGAATGAGGCATCCGGCGCCAGGTTGGACAGGCTGGGAAACCAGCCCAGCTTGACCGAAAGCACCAGGATCAGCAGGTAGGCGACGAAGAACTCCGGGAACGACACCGCACTCAGGGCCGAGGTGTTGAGCAGGCGGTCGAACCAGCTGTTGCGGTACAGCGCGGCGAGCATCCCCAGCACCAGCGCCAGGGGCACCGAGACCAACGCCGCCAGTGCCGCCAGGCGCAAGGTGTTGCCCAGGCGTGCGCCGATCAGTTCGGCGATGGGACGCTGGTTGGCCAGGGACGCACCGAGGTCGCCGTGCAGGAGGCGCAGCAACCATTGCACGAACCGGCTCAGGGGCGGCAGGTCCAGGCCCAGTTGGGCGCGAAAGGCGGCGACGGTTTCCGGCGTGGCGGACTGGCCGAGCATGGCCTGGGCGATATCACCGGGGAGCATGCCGACCGCCAGGAAGATGATCACCGAGACGGCGAACAACGACAGCAGGCCAAGGGCGAGGCGTTGGAGTACCAGTTTGAATAGGCTATTCATGTTCGGTTCTCATGAGTTGGGCATGTTCTCGAAGGCGACACAGGACCAATGTGGGAGCGGGCTTGCTCGCGAAAGCGGTGTGTCAGCCAATACAGATAGAGACTGACCCACCGCATTCGCGAGCAAGCCCGCTCCCACAATTGATTTGTGGCGTTTCTGAAATCTTCACGCCTGCCACCATCGCTCGATCAACCGCAACCCATCCAGTTCCCCATACGGCGCCGTCAGCGGTCCATGGCTGACGCGGTTCGAGCGGGCCGCCACGGAGCTGGCGAACAACGGCACAATCGCCCCGCCGTCGTCCCGGCACAGGCTCTGCATTTCGTTGTACATCTCCTGGCGCAGCGGCGCGTTCATCTCACCTCGCGCTGCGTTGAGCAACTGGTTGAAGCGGTCGTTATCCCAATGGGTTTCGTTCCACGCCGCGCCCTTGGCGTAGCCGATGCTGAACATGCGGTCGGCAGTCAGGCTGCTGTACCAGAACGAGGTGGTGAACGGCTGCTTCATCCAGATGTTGGAGAAATAGCCATCCGCCGGCTCGCGCACCACGTCGATATCAATCCCGGCCTGGCGCGCCTGCTCCTTGAACAGCACCGAAGCATCCACCGCGCCGGTGTAGGCGGCATCGGAAGCTTGCAGGCGCACCTTCAGCGACTCCACACCGGCCTTGCGCAGGTAGAATCGCGACTTGTCCGGGTCGTAGGTGCGCTGCTCCAGGGCGGCGTTGATGAAGCGGCTGCCCGGCTGGATCGGATGGTCGTTGCCCACCAGGCCATAGCCATGCAGCACCGAGGCCAGCAGGGTTTCGCGGTTGATCGCATGCTTCATCGCCATGCGGATGTCGTTGTTCTTGAACTCGTTGCTGTCGCACAACATCGGGAAGGTGTAGTGCTGGGCGCCCTTGGTTTCTTCGATGACCAGCGTGGGATTGCGCTTGAGCAGGGCTACGGTTTTCAGGTCGACCTTGTTGATCACGTCGACTTGCCCGGTGACCAGCGCATTGACCCGCGCTGCGCCGTCGGCAATCGCCAACAGCTCGGCGCTGGCGAAGTGTGCCCTGCCCGGCTTCCAGTAATCAGGGTTGCGCTCCAGGTCCATGCGTACGCCCGGCTCGAAGCTTTTCAGGCGATAACCGCTGGTGCCGATCCCGGCCTGCCAGTCGGCGGCGCCGTCCTTGGCGGGCATGATCACCAGGTGGTAATCGGCGACCACATAGGCGAAATCGGCATTGCCCGAGTGCAGTTCGAACACCACGGCATCGCTGCCCTTGGCGCTGACACTGGCCACATCGCCGATCACCGTCTTGGCCGCCGAGGTGGAGTTGGCTGCCAGGTGATGGTTGATCGAGGCCACCACGTCGTCAGCGGTCAGGCTTTTGCCGTTATGGAAGGTCACGCCCTGGCGCAGCTTGAAGGTCCAGGTGCGCGCGTCGGGCGTCGACTCGAAGCTTTCGGCCAATTCGGGGATGGCGCTGCCGTCCACCGCGATTTCCGTGAGGGTGTTGTACACCGCCGAAAAGCCGACGAAGGTGAAGGTGTCGACCCAGGATCCCGGGTCGCGGGAGTCGGTGGTGCTGCCGCCGGCCAGGCCCATGCGCAGCACGCCGCCCGGCTTGGGCGTGGCCTCCTCGGCAAAGGCCTGCAGCGGCAGGCCCATGGAAAACGCGGCGGCCACGGCACCGGCTGCGGCGCTGTGCTTGAGGAAGTCCCGCCGGTGCATCGCTTGAGTCATTTTGTTGTTGTTTTCGCTCATGGTGTTGCTCCTCTAAAGGTTCACACAGGCATGCTTCAACTCGATCAAGGTCACGCCGTTGCGCTTGAAACCGTTACGCAAATCCGTCTGCAGCTCATCCAGGTTCTGTGGCTCGCTGACCGTGCAGCCGAACGCCCGCGCCAGGGCGGCGAAGTCCGGGTTGCGCGGCAGTACGCCGATGGGTTCGATGTCCAGGTTCAACATGTCGTCGCGAATCTGCCCCAGGGCGTCGTTGTTCCAGAGCAACACCACCAGCGGGCTGTCCAGTTCTTCCACGGCCGTGGCCAGTTCCTGGGCGGTGTAGAGAAAGCCGCCGTCGCCCACCAGCACCAGGCCGGGCCGTTGCGGTGCGCCGAACTTGGCGCCGATACCGGCCGGCAGGCCATAGCCCAAGGTGCCGTAGCCGGTGGGATGCAGCCAACTGCGGGTGGCGTTGCTGGGAAAGGCGTAGTTGCCGGTGTAGGCCAGTTGGGTCATGTCACTGCTGATGAAGGCATTGGCGGGCAACTCGGCGGCGACGCGGTCGAGAATCGCCTGGTGAATCCGTTGCAACGGACCATGGCCGCTGCTGACTGCCTGGCGTAACGTCGCGACCGCAGCGGTGGCGGCATCCGCGTTGCGCGGCGTGGCTGGCAAGCGTTCCAGCAAAGCCAGCGTCGTTTGCTGGGCATCACCGTGCAACGCGACGGCGCAAGGATAGAAATCGTTGAACTTGCGCGGGTCGATATCCACCCGCAGCAGCTCGCCATTAATCGGCAGGCGTTCACGCCAGAAGTCGGTATCGGCCATTTCGGTGCCGATGGCCAACACCACATCCGCCTCGGCGATGAGCTGCCAGCCGGGCTCGACACACAGGGTCGAACCGGCATTCAGCGGATGCTCCACCGGCAACAATCCCTTGCCGGCGACACTGCTGAAAAACGGCGCCGCCAACTGCGTACTCAAGCGCTGCAAGGCATCGGCCGCCAACAGCGCACCGCCACCGGCAATGATCATCGGGCGCTTGGCCGCGGTCAGTTTTGCCACCGCCTGATCAAGACTTTCAGCCGATGGCAAGCCACGCCCGGGACGGCGCACCACCTCATTGCTCCAGTCCCGTTTGATCGGCGCCGACAGTACATCCAGCGGCACCGAAATATGCACCGGGCGCGGTCGCTCACTGTCGAACACCGCGTAGGCCCGCGCGATCAACTCCGGCAAATCCTCGGCACTCAACGCCACCGCTGAAAACGCAGTGATGGGCGCGGTCATCGCCCGCTGGTCCTGGGTTTCATGCAGGCAGCCCCAGCCTTTGCCGAGGCTGGCGGTGTGGTTGACGCTGGAAATCACCAGCAGCGGAATCGAGTCGGCATACGCCTGGCCGATCGCCGTCGCGGCGTTGGTCACCCCCGGCCCGGTGATGATGAAACACACCCCCGGCTTGCCGCTGACCCGCGCATAACCGTCGGCCATAAAGCCGGCGCCCTGCTCGTGGCGGGTCAGCACATGCCGAATACCGCTGCCCGGCAAGCCGCGATACAGCTCCAGCGTGTGCACGCCGGGAATCCCGAACACCGTGTCGACACCATAGTTGGCCAGCAATCGCACCAGGGCCTGGCCGCCCGTCAAGGTTTTGCTTTGCATTGTCATCTCCTTCACGCCTGGGCGAGACGGATCAATGCATCGACCGCCGTGGCGCCCCGGGCATTGACCAGCAATGGGTTTACATCGAGTTCCAGCAATTGCCCGGCGTTGGCGCAGGCGTAGTCGGCCACCGCACGAATCGCCGCCACCAGGGCTTCCATGTCGGCCACTTCGCGTCCGCGAAAGCCTTGCAGCAATGCGGCGCTGCGCAGGCTGAGCAAGGCGTTGCGGATTGCGTCGTCGGTGGTGGGCAGCAGCAGGCTGCGGCTGTCCTTGAGCAACTCCACGAGGATTCCACCAGCGCCGATCACCAGCGCCAGGCCGAAGTCGTTTTCGCGCTTGATGCCGACAATCAGCTCGGCCAGCGGCGACGTAGCCATGGACTCCAGCAGCAGATGATCGAAAGGTACATTCGGTGCATAGGCCGCAATCCGCTCACGCATATGGGCCAGGGCGGCGGTCAAGGCGAAGCCGTCCTGCAGGTTGAGCGCCACGGCGCCGGCTTCGGTTTTATGCGGCAAGTCGGCACTGACGGCCTTGAGTACCAGCGGGTAACCCAGCACTTTGGCATCGGCGATGGCCCGCTCGGGAGTGCTCAAGACACCGGCTGGCGTGGTCAGGCCGAAAGCCCGTAAAGCCTGCTTGGAATCCCATTCATCCAGCGACTGTCCGTGTTGTTCAAGCGCTTGCGGGCACAGCGGCACCAGTATCGACTCACCCCGCGCCAACAACGCCCGGCGATTGTCTTGATAGTCGGCAATCCGGCCCCAGGCCGCCAGCGCATCTTCCACGCCTTGCAACGCGGCAACGCCCTGGGCATGCAGACGCTCGCGAGCGTGGGCCGGGAGCAATTCAGGAAATGCAGAGGTGACAAAGCCAGTCTTGCCGTGGCGAGTCAGCGCACAGCAAAACAGCTCCAGCAGCAGGTCGCACTCCTTGCGCTCACCGGTAAATTCCGCCGGGTAGTCGAGCACCAGCATTGCCGCATCCGCTTCGGTGCGCAGTGCCGTGTCGAGCATCGTATTAAGCGCGTCGCTGTTGCCCCAGATGGCCGTGGTGAAATCCAGCGGGTTGACCAGGTTGGCGTAGCTGGGCAGCACCTGCGCCAACTCTTCACGCTGGCCTTCGTCGAGCTTCGGCAGGCTCAAATCGTTGCGCTCGGCGTAGTCGGCAATCAACCCGGCATCACCACCGGAACAGGCCAGGGCGATCAGGCTGTTGCCCGCCGGCAGATTACCGCAGGCCGCCGCCTTCAGGGTCTCGACAAAACTCACCGGCCCGCTGACCCGGATCACACCCAGGCGCGCGAACAGACTGTCGTACAGCGCATCGGAACCCGACAACGAACTGGTATGACTCAAAGCCAACTCGGCGCCGATCTGTGACACTCCGGTTTTCAGGGCGATGATCGGAATGCCTTTCTCCAGGGCCTTGTGGGCCGCACGGGCGAACCCCGGCACATTCTTCAAGCCTTCCAGGTGCAAGCCAATCGCTGTAACGCGCGGCTCGTCGAGCAGCACGTCCATCAACTCGGCAACCCCCAACTGCGCCTGGTTACCCACCGACGCCATATAGGCCACCGGCAGCGAACGGTCGCTCATGGACAGGTTGTAGGCAAAGTTGCCGCTCTGGGTCAGCACCGCAACGCCCTTCTCGACCGGCTTGCCGCCATGGGCCACCGGCCACAACGCCGAGCTGTGCAGGTAATCCAGCAGGCCATAGCAATTGGGGCCCAGCAGTGCCATCTCGCCAGCGGCCTTGAGCAGTTGTTGCTGCAAGGCTTGGCCCTCGGCGCCGGTTTCGGCAAACCCGGAGGCGTAGCAGATGGCGCCACCGGTGCCAATGGCCGCCAGTTCGGCGACACAGGTCAGGGTCAGCTCGCGATTGGTAGCGATAAACACCGCATCCGGACCGCACGGCAAATCGGCCACGCGACGCACGCAGGGAACGCCATCGAGGCTGTCATGTTGCGGGTTGACCAGCCACATCTGGCCGGCAAAACCACCCTCGGCGCAGCGCTTGAGGGCACGGGCCATGCTGCGCCCACCGACAAACGCCAGGTGACGGGGCGCCAGCAGGCGCTTGAGATTGTCGCGAATAGCCTGGGACATAAGCGTTCTCCGACCCGATCAGCGCAACAGTGGCCGCAACAGTTCGCGGGCAATAATGTGGCGCTGGATTTCCGAAGTGCCTTCCCAGATCCGCTCGATCCGCGCGTTGCGCCAGATGCGCTCCACCGGGCCTTCGTCCATCAAACCCATGCCGCCATAGATCTGCACTGCTTCATCGGCAACCTTGCCCAGTACTTCGCTGGCAAACAACTTGGCCATGCCGGCCTCGCCGTCGGTCATGGTGCCCTGGTCCATTTTCCAGGCGGTGTTCAGGGTCAGCAGTTCGGCCGCACGGATTTGCGTGGCCATGTCGGCGAGCTTGAACGAGATGCCTTGGTAGGTGCCGATGGGCTGGCCGAACTGCTTGCGGTCGGCCGCCCATTGCAGGGAAACGTCCAGCGCACGCTGGGCCTGGCCGACGCAGTTGGCAGCCACCATCACCCGGCCTGCGGTCAGCCAGGCATTGGCGACTTCCCAACCTTTGCCGACTTCGCCGAGGACTTTGGAGGCTGGTACGCGGCAGTCGTCGAAGAACATTTCATAAGTGTGGTAGCCGCGGTTGCTGACGCATTTTGGCCCCCGGCGAATGGTCATGCCCGGCGTGCCACGGTCCACCAGGAACGAGGTCACCGCATTGCGTTGGCGACCGTTGTGTTCGTAGGTGTCGGTAACGGCAAACACGATGGCGAAATCCGCGTGGCCGGCGTGGCTGATGAAGTGCTTGCTGCCATTGAGCACAAAGTCATCACCGCTGCGCACGGCGCGGGTCTTGATCGCATTGGCGTCGGAACCGGCACCCGGTTCGGTCAGGGCAAAGCAGTCGATCTTCTTGCCCTGCACGCACGGCAACAGGTACTCGCCAATCTGCGCGCCGGTGCAGGCCATGAGGATTTTCGACGGCCGGGCGACAAACACATGCAGCGCCCAGGAGACTTTCGACAACTCACGCTCGATCAACGCCTGTGACAGGTAATCCAGGCCGCCACCGCCGACGTCTTCCGGCATGTTGAAGGCATAGAAACCGGCAGCGATGGCCTTGTCACGAATCTGCGCGGCAAGCTCCGGCGAAACTTCATCGGCGCGGTCCACCGCCTCCTCGTGGGGCAACAACTCCTTGGCAACAAAACTGCGTACCGCGTCCACCAACATGTCTTGTTCTTGGCTGGGCTGGAAATTCATGGCGCTACCTGTCGATCGTTCGAGGGTGTTTTGAAGGGGAATCAGTTGCCGGAGAAGTTCGGTGGGCGCTTTTCCATCGAGGCGCGCAGGGCTTCAGCACCGTCGGCGCTGCGTCCACACAGCAGGCCGGCGGCGAGTTCCGCCTGGAGCTGCTCGGGCAGGCTGCGCCCGGCGCCTTCGCGGATGAGGGTTTTGGTCTGGGCAAACGCAAAGGTCGGGCCGTTGGCCAGGCGCGTGGCCAGCTCGGCGACGTGGGTATGCAGTTGCTCGTCGGCAACGACTTCGCCCACCAGCCCGGCGGCCAGGGCGCGGTCGGCGCTCCACAATTCATCGAGGAACAGCAGGCGCTTGGCTTGCTCGCTGCCGATCAGGCGCGGCAGATGCCAGCTGGCGCCGGCGTCCGGCGAGTAGGCCATGCTGGTGTAGCCGGCCTTGAAGCGTGCCGATTGCGCGGCGACGCGCAGGTCGCAGCACAGGGTGAGGTCCATGCCGGCACCGACCGCCGTGCCGTTGATGGCGGCGAGGGTGGGTTTGGCGAGGGTGTGCAGGCGGGTCATCAGGGCGTGGGCGGTTTCGGTCCAGCCGTAGGTTTCGAGGGCGCCACGGGCTTCGGCATCGGCCCATTCGGCAAGGTCGGCACCGGCGCAGAAGCTGCGACCGCTGCCGGTCAGTACCACCACGCGCACAGCCGGGTCGCGGTTGAAACCGTCCAGCAAGGCATGCAGGTGCTTGAGGGTCGGGATGTCCAGGGCGTTGCGCTGGGGGCCGCGATTGAGGGTGATCCAGGCAACACCTGCCTGCACCTGAGTGAGCACGGACGGATCTGTAGTCATGGAATCCTCGAATTATTTTAATTGGCTTGAGGGGTGCGACATGGGGCGATACTAAACGAGTGTTCAGTAAGGAGGCAATCGGGTAACTGCAAATATTTTTCGAGGGGAAAATGCCGGCCCGGACATTGCGTCCAGGCGGCGCGGAATCGTCAGTTCAGGGTTTGATCTGGAAGCGCTTGCGCCCGCCCGACTGCAAGCCATCGACCCAGGCTTCGCAGATCTGGATGCCCTGCTCCGGGGTGAAGGTGCCGGGATTGAGCCCCGATTCCAGCCACAAGCCGTCGAGCAAGGCGCTCAAGGCGATGGCCGCCAAATCGGCATCGAACTGCTTCCAGCCCTCTTCCCCGGCCATGTCCACCAAGGCCGTACGCATGATGGTGCGGTACTCGCCATAGGAGTGTTCGTGGGCCTGGTTGATCGCCGGGGCCGTCTTGACCGCCCCCCAGAACACCAGCCAGGCATCCAGCAGTTGCGGGTCGAGCAATTCGGGGGAGAACGAGCCGCGGAAGAACGCCGACAGCCGCTCCCGCGGACTGGGCGGCGCCTTGGCCATCGCATCCCGCAGCAGGTCCATCACCTGCCGGGTGATTGACCGATAGGCCTCGGCCACCAGCTCATCCTTGCCCGAGTAGTGATGACTGATCAGCCCCACCGACACCCCGGCCTCGGCGCTGATCTTGCGGATCGACGCGCCCTGGAAGCCGTCGCGCTTGAGGCAGGCCAACGTCGCCTGCACCAGATTGGCCTTGCGCAACTCCGGTTCCATGCGGGAGAAACGGGATTCCTGGGTCATGAGGCGGTGTCCTTGGGTTGAGTCGGCTGGACGACTCTACCTCACTCCCGGAACCCCGGCGACACCCGATCCAGTAACCGCAGCAATGCCGCCCATGCCAGTTGCATGGCGTCCGGGTCTGCCAGTTCGCCCTCTTCCAGTGGCCGGCCTGGCTCATTGAACTGCCGCTCGGTGTACTCACACACGTGCGCAGGCGGCAGGATCAGCTTGCCGCACGCCTGGGCGGCGATCTGGATATCGCAGGCCTTCTCCAGGTAATACATGCGCAGGAACGCCTGGCTGACCGTCTCCCCTACCGTCAACAAACCATGGTTGCGCAGCATCAACACCGGCTTGTCGCCGAGGTCGCGCACCAGTCGCTGTTGCTCGTCCATGTCCAGCGCCACGCCTTCGTAGTCGTGGTAGGCGACCTTGCCGTAGAACTCCATGGAAATCTGGTTCACCGGCAACAGCCCGCATTCCAGGGCCGCCACCGCACAGCCGGCGCGGGTATGGGTGTGCAGCACGCACTGCACATCTTCGCGGGCGCCGTGAATCGCGCTGTGAATCACAAACCCCGCCGGGTTGACACCATGGGCCGAAGCCTCGACCGCACGTCCGTCCAGGCCGATCTTCACCAGGCTGGAGGCGGTGATCTCCTCGAACATCAGCCCATAGGGGTTGATCAAAAAGTGATGCTCGGGCCCCGGGATACGCACCGAGATATGGGTGAAAATCAAATCGCTCATGCGAAAGTGCGCGATCAGCCGGTAGCAGGCGGCAAGCTCTTCGCGCAGCTGTCGTTCGGTGGCCCCAGGCATTTTTATTCTCCAGGCGGGTGGGTGATGTGGTTGACGCTAATCCAGTCGCCAGTAAAAAAACAAGTTGATTTTTTACTGAGGCTGACCTCCTATAGAAAAATAATAACAACAGCGCCTGGAGTATCCGCACCATGTCGCCCCATGCCTTTCCGCATCTTTTTGAACCG
The DNA here is from genome assembly GCF_058780865.1 of Pseudomonas sp. GP01-A4. Classification (NCBI taxonomy): domain Bacteria; kingdom Pseudomonadati; phylum Pseudomonadota; class Gammaproteobacteria; order Pseudomonadales; family Pseudomonadaceae; genus Pseudomonas; species Pseudomonas sp. GP01-A4. Next base: position 9,028 of record NZ_JBYSWF010000006.1, on the reverse strand, counting down.
TTGGTACTGCGTGGCAAACGCCTGAAAAATCGCATCATGTCCAGCGGGCACGACACCTCGATGCCCACCGACAACCAGGTCAACGAGCAGTTGATCGCCTACCACCGGGCACGCGCCGAAGGCGGCGTGGGGTTGATTGTGTTGCAGGTGGCCGGGGTGCACGACAGCGCCCGCTACACCTCCCATGTGCTGATGGCCACCGATGACAGCTGCATCGACGGCTATCGCCGACTGGCCGAAACCTGCCACGCCCACGGCACCGTGGTGCTGTCGCAGATTTTCCATCCAGGGCGGGAAATCATGGAGTCGGCCGACGGTTTGCTGGCGGTGGCTTACTCGGCTTCCGGGGTGCCCAACGAACGCTTCCGGGTGATGCCACGCGCCCTTGACCAGACAATGATCGACGAGATCGTCGCCGGCTACGGCGCTGCGGCAAGGCGCCTGTATCAGGCCGGGATTGACGGTGTGGAAGTGGTCGCCAGCCATGGTTACCTGCCTGCGCAATTTCTCAACCCGCGGGTGAATCGCCGCACCGACGGCTACAACGGCGAGCTGGAACAACGCCTGCGTTTCCTGCGGGAAATCATCGCCACGGTGCGTGCCGAAACCGACGAGCACTTCATCATCGGGCTGCGCATTTCTGCCGATGAACGCGACCCCGAAGGCCTGACCGAAGAGGATTCCCTGGCCGCCGTGCAACAGCTGCAATCACACCTGGATTATGTGCACATCGTTGCCGGCACCTCGGCCTCCCTCGGCGGCGCGATCCATATCGTGCCGCCCATGGCCATTGCCCCGGCGTACCTGGCGACAGAAGCGGCGACGTTCAAGACGCACCTGTCGATTCCGCTGTTCGTCACCGGGCGCATCAACCAGCCCCAGGAGGCCGAATTGATGCTGCAACGCGGCCAGGCCGATGTGTGCGGCATGACCCGCGCACTGATCTGCGACCCGCGCATGCCGGCCAAGACCTCAAGCGGCCATGCCGAGGATGTACGGGCGTGCATCGCCTGCAATCAGGCGTGCATCGGCCACTTCCACAAAGGCCTGCCGATCTCCTGCATCCAGCATCCCGAGACCGGCCGCGAATTGCAGTTTGGCCAACTGCAACCGGCACTGCGACGCCAGCGGATCATGGTCGCCGGTGGCGGCCCGGCAGGGATGAAAGCGGCAGCGGTGGCGGCGCAGCGCGGACATGAGGTGACCTTGTATGAAGCCAGTGCCCAATTGGGCGGCCAAGTGCTTCTGGCGCAGTTACTGCCCCGACGCAGCGAGTTCGGCGGGGCCAGTACCAACCTGCAGCGCGAGATGGAACTGGCCGGGGTCCGCGTGGTGCGCAACACCCGCGTCGACCGCGCATTGGTGGAACGCGAACAACCTGACCGGGTGATCATCGCCACCGGCGCCGAGCCCTACTGGCCGGCCTTCGAACGCGGCGGCGAGCTACAGGTGGTGGATGCCTGGCAAGTGCTGCGCGATGAGGTGCAACTGGGCCGTTCGGTGGTCGTCGTGGACTGGCGTTGCGACTGGATCGGCCCGGGCATTGCCGAGCGCCTCACCCGTGCCGGCCATCAGGTGCAACTGGCGGTGAACGGTACCCATTGCGGGGAAAACCTGCCGTTGTACGTGCGTGACCAACTGGCCGGCGAACTGCATCGGCTGGGCATTCCGATCATCCCATACGCCCGTTTGTACGGCTGCGACGACACTACCGTCTACCTGCAACACACCGCCAGCGGCGAGCCGATGCTGCTGGAAAATATCGACACCCTGGTGTTGTGCCAGGGCCACCAGCCGGTGGACACTCTGGGCGCAGAACTGGAAGGCCTGGTGGCGTTCACGCGGATCGGCGATTGCCTGGCGCCGCGTACCGCCGAAGAGGCGATTTATGAAGGATTGAAAGTAGCGTGGGACATTTGAACGACCAACCTCCACAGCTGTTTCTCGGCACCCGCATCCGCGGCTTGCGCAAGGCCCGGGGCATGACGCTTACCGAATTGGCGCAGATGAGCGAATTGACGGCCGGCTATATCAGCCAACTGGAACGCAACCTCGCCTACCCGTCGATCCCGGCCCTGTTCAACATCGCCCGCAGCCTGGGGGTGACGATCCAGTGGTTTTTTGCCAGCGAGACCACGCCGGCAGCGGAGGATGAAGGTTTTGTGGTGCGCAGGAACAATCGCCAGAGCATTCACTATGAGGACGGGATCGTCGACCAGTTGCTGACGCCCCTGCCCAATCATCAATTGGAGATGCTGCACTCGCGCTTTCCACCGGGCACCTATAGCCAGCAGAGCTATAGCCATGAGGGTGAAGAGGCGGGTTATGTGTTGAGCGGAACGTTTGAGTTATGGGTGGGCGAGCGGCATTTTCAGCTGGCTGAAGGCGACAGTTTCAGCTTCCCCAGCAGTGAGCCCCATCGCTATGGCAACCCCGGAAAGGTGGATGCGGTGGTGATCTGGGTGATTACGCCGCCGACGTTTTAGACCGTTGGGGCAACTAAGGACGTTTCCTACGATACGCGGGGAGTTCTGGATGGGGGCCATCAGTAGTCGGTAAAAACGGCTCTTGCTATAAAACCGACTACTTTTTTATGAGGGTGCCGGTCATGTTTGAGTCGTTTGCCTGGTTCAAGAAACCCACTGAGGAAGATCTGGAAAATATCAGGGCTATCAAGCGGTACAAAACCATGAGGATAGTGGGTGAGTGGGGTATTTCTGTCGACCCGGCGGAAATCGCCAACTCACCCGAGTTCAAGGAACACAAGCGCAAGATACGTGAACTGATATTCAAATAACCCATGGGGCTACTACTGATACTGCCGTTACTGGTGAGTGGCTATTTGGTGTGTTTGAAACACCCCGGCCATTACTGCCGCCTCCACCGCTTTGAGGGCCAGTTACTCTATCTACAGGTCGCAAGATTAGGCTGGACCTGCCTCGTACTGTCGTTCGTACTGACCACTTTGATTCTTTGCCTGTCCAAACAGCCGCTGCAACTGGCTGGCCAGACAATCCCCATTGATTACAGTGCTTATCTAGGCAAGCTGCTGATAGAGCTGGATATTGCCACCGAGAGAAATCATGGCCTCTGGGTATTTTTGCTCCAGGTCGGCCTGACAGCCATGATCATTCCCTACTGCTGGGCGCGATTATTTGTGCGTTGGCGTCGACGAAGACTGCAACTTGCTTCAGAGGAGGAACTGAACCAGCAATTGATGCTCGAGCTTCTAACGGGGCGCCCCCTCAGGACCCTACTCAGGGAATCCATTGCGCGCGGCTCTCAATGCATGTTCACGCTGAACGATCGGAATGTTTATGTGGGCGTTGTTTCATCCATCTGCGAGCCGAATGAGTCCGAAGGTATAGATCACGCCTTCAGTCTGATTCCGACCTGCAGCGGCTATCGCGACAAGGACACCTTGGAAATCATCCTCGATACTGAATACCCGGATGCGTCAGACGCTATTTCCATCATGCTGCTCCAGGAAGCGGTGGTATCAGCCACCCGCTTTGACCCTGCGACGTGGATGTCTTTCCAATCCCGCATACGGGCGAAACCCCAGCCTATCCGGAGCTATCGTCGTGAGTCGGCACGCAGGAAAAAGACGCCAGGTGCCTGCGCCTGAGGTCCTCCCGCCAAACAGTAAATCTTCCAGCCATTCCCACATCTACCCGCCGGTTTCAGTGCACACAAAAACGCAACACTGAACTGCACCAATTGTGATGGCCGCTTCACACCGGGGTTTATATAGTCGTTCCTACTGCAACCCGCCATGAGCCAGCCGGCCCATCACAAGGAAGCGTTCGATGACTGACCTGCATACCCTTACGGCCGCCGAACTGTTGGCGCAATTTGCCAGCCGGCAACTCGCGCCCATCGACTACTACGACCAACTCCTGGCCCACATCGACCGCTGGGAGCCGCAGATCAACGCGCTCTATGCCTTCGACCCGCAACAGGTGCGCCAGCAGGCCCAGGCCTCCACCGAGCGCTGGAACAAGGGCCAACCCAACGGCGCCCTTGATGGCGTACCGGTGACTCTCAAGGAATTGATCGCCACCGAAGGCGTGCCCATTCCCCTCGGCAGCGCGGCCACCCGCCTGACCCCGGCCCTCAGGGACGCACCGCCCGCAGCCCGCATGCGTGAAGCGGGCGCGATAATCCTGGCCAAGACCACCAACCCGGACTTCGGCATGCTGTCTTCCGGCCTGTCGAGCTTCCACGGCATCACCCGCAACCCGTGGAACACCGCCAACAACACCGGCGGTTCCAGCTCCGGTGCCGCCGCAGCGGCCGCCGCCGGTTACGGCCCGCTGCACGTGGGCACCGACATCGGTGGCTCGGTGCGCCTGCCCGCCGCCTGGTGCGGCCTGGTGGGATTCAAGCCGACCCTGGGCCGCATCCCCATCGACCCGTACTACACCGGCCGCGCCGCCGGGCCCATGACCCGCACCGTCGACGACTGCGTGCTGTTGATGCAACACCTGGCCCGCCCCGATGCCCGCGATGCCACCAGCCTGCCGCCGCTCACCACCCAGTGGAGTAACCAGCCGCTCTCGGTCAAGGGCCTGCGCGTCGGCCTGATGCTTGAACCCGGCGCAGGCATGCAGCCTGAAGGCTTCGTCTGTGAAGCCGTGGAGCAAGCCGCGCGGCTGTTCGAAGCCCACGGCGCCAAGGTCACGCTGATCCCGCCAATCATGGACCGCGCACAACTCGATGGCCTCGACCATTTCTGGCGCGCCCGCCAGTGGGGCGATTTGTCGGCCCTGAGCAGCGAGCAGTTCGACAAGGTCTTGCCGTACATCCGCGACTGGGCCGCGCCGGGCGCCGAGATCAGCGGCGTACAAGCCGTAAAGGGTTTCAACCAGACCTTTGAAATGCGCCGCCGCGCCGCGCAGGTGTTCACCGAACTCGACCTGGTGCTGTCCCCCACCAACCAGGTCAATGCGTTCCCGGCCGAGTGGCCATCACCGAGCAACAACCCGCAACTGCCGTTCGAACACATCGTGTTCACGGTGCCGTGGAACATGGGCGAGCAACCGGCGTTGTCGATCAACTGCGGTTTCGCCGCCGATGGCATGCCCATCGGCCTGCAGATGATCGCCCCGCGTTTTGCCGATCAATGGCTGCTGCAAATCGCTAAAACCTACGAGAGCTGGCGTGGCGCAATCCACCACTGGCCGAATCCTTCCTGACTTTTGACGCTGTAAGAACTGCCCACCCACACGCCAGCTCCGGGCCCTCTTGGCCTGGAGCTCGGACGACCTATAACTAAAATCGAGGGGCTGGTATGCACACTGAGCAATTGACACGATCCGATCCTGATCACGCACCCGAAACACCGTCCCCGGACGCCGGCAAAAAGAGCATCTTCGCCGTGGTCCTGGGCAACGCCGTGGAGTTTTTCGACTTTGGTGTGTACGCAACCTTTGCGGTGATGATCGGCCACACGTTCTTCCCGTCCGACAGCGCTTTCGTCAGCCTGATGCTGTCGGTCACGGCGTTCGGTATCGGCTTTATCGTCCGGCCCCTGGGCGCAGTACTGATCGGCGCCTACGCCGACCGCGTCGGGCGCAAACCGGCGATGCTGTTGACCCTGGTGATGATGGCCGTGGGCACCGGCAGCATCGCGATATTGCCCGGTTACGAGACCATCGGTATCGCGGCGCCGATCCTGCTGGTGCTCACCCGCATGATCCAGGGCCTGGCCTGGGGCGGTGAAGCCGGCCCCGCCACCACCTACATCCTCGAAGCGGCGCCACCCCACAAACGCGGGACCTACGCCTGCTGGCAAGTAGTCGCCCAGGGCGTCGCAGCCATGGTGGCCGGGCTGGTAGGGTTCACCCTGACCAAGGTCATGTCCCCGGAAGACCTCAACAGCTGGGGCTGGCGCGTGCCGTTCGTGTTCGGCCTGCTGGTGTTGCCGATCGGCATCTACATCCGCCGCAACCTCGCCGAAACCTTCCACGGCCACGGCGAGCAGACCAGCACCGGCGACCTGGTGCGAGAAGTCTGCGGCAAGCACCGGCGCGCACTGGTGCTGGGGTTGCTGATCCTTTCCGGCAGCACCATCACCCAGTACTTCCTCAACTACATGACCACCTTCGCCCTCACCGAACTGAAGCTGCCCACCAGCATCTCGATGCTCTCGACCCTGGTGGCCGGCGCAGCGATGGCCGTGTGCGCGGTGGCCGGCGGCATGCTCTGCGACCGCTTCGGGCGCCGTACGATCCTGATGACACCGCGGGTGGTGTTGCTGTTGATTTTGTTCCCGGCCCTGCAACTGATGACCGAGCACCCAAGCCCGGCGACCTTCCTGCTGACCCTGGCGGTACTCTCGGGCCTGCACGGCATGAGTGGCGCGGCGCTGATCGTGTTGCTGGTGGAAAGCTTCCCGAAATCCGTGCGCTCCACCGGTTTCTCCATCGTCTACGCCTTCGGTGTGGCAGCGTTCGGCGGCACCGCGCAGATCATCATCACCTGGTTGATCGGCACCACCGGCGACCCGATGTCGCCGGTCTGGTACCTGCTGATCGCCAACCTGGTGTGCCTCACCGCCGCCTGGTTCGCCAAGGAAACCCGTCCGCCGCTGCCCGGCAGCCCGGCCCGCGAAACCCGGCTCACAGAAGCTTCGGTTCGCTGAATACCTTTTCCCACTGTCCCGCGTCTTTTCGCCACCGACCGGCAGCACCTGAAGGCCTGCCGGGACGGTCGCCTTACGTCTGATTTGTATGGGGATTTACCATGTATCCACGTCTTTTGCTGGCCGTCACCCTGGCGTCCAGCACCCAGGCTTTCGCCCAGGAAAACGCCCAGGCCAGCGCACCGGGCTTCCTCGAAGGCAGCACCCTGGACCTGAACCTGCGCCACTACTATTCCAACCAGCACACCCAACGCACCACCCACTTGAGCATCAAGAAAGCCGGCGGCGTCGAGCCCACGCGTGTGCGGGAAACCTGGGTGCAGACCAGCATGCTCAAGTACAGCTCCGGCTACACCCAGGGCCTGATTGGCGTGGGTGTGGACGCGGGGATCTTCAGCGCGGTCAACCTGGAGCGCGGGCACGGCAAGGTGGCCAATGGCGGCGACCGGGTGCTGGTGGACGGCGACGGCGATGCGATTCCCACCTGGAGCCGGCTGGGGGTGGGCGACGTGCGTTTTCGCCTGTCCAGCACCGAGATCAAGGCGGGTCGGCTGATGACCGACAATCCGATCCTGCGTTACAAGGACAACCGCGCCCTGCCCTCCAGCTTCCAGGGCGTGGGCTTGTTCAGCAACGAATTCGACTGGCTGTCGGTGCAGGGCGGCAGCTTCGAGCGGGCGATTCCACGCACCGGCACCGGCGCCGAAAAGCTCACCACCACCTTCGGCAACCGCGCCTACAGCGGCGCACGCATCAGCTACCTGGGAGCCACGGTAAAACCGGGTTACGGGCTGGAAGCCAGCGTCTACGCGTCGCGTTTCGAAGACATGTGGGACCAGACCTACGTCGGCCTGACCCACCGCATCGGTGACAAAAGCGACATCGCCTTGAAGACCGCCTTCAACTACTACCACACCAGCGACTCGGGCGACAAAAACCTCGGCTACATCGACAATAACGCCGCCAGCCTGGCCTTCACCGCCACGCACCTGGCCCACAGCCTGACCCTTGCCTGGCAGCAGGTATTCGGCAACGAATACTTCGACTACGTGTGGGAGTCCACCGGCAACTACATGGCCAACTCGCTGTACTCGGACTACAACGGCCCCAACGAAAAGTCCTGGCAGTTGCGCTACGACCTGGACTTCGCCGCCTACGGTGTGCCCGGCCTCACCGCCAGCCTGTGGCACGCCAAGGGTTGGGACATCGACGGCACCCATTACGATGGCGACCGCAACGGCCACAACACCGGCTACAACGTGCGCAGCCTGGATGGCGCCAAGCACAACGAAAACGGCTTGATGCTGGCCTATGTGATTCAGTCCGGAACACTCAAGAACACCGTACTGCGCACCATCGTCTACAACCATCGCGCCAGCGGCGGGCAGATTGACGGCAGCTACGATGAGTTCCGCCTCGTCGCCAATGTGCCGATCAACATCTTCTGAGGCTCAGGCTCAGTTCAGCGAACAACGTTGCATCGCCCCCGCCAGCATTTCCTGGCACTTGAGCACCGCCACCGAGCGGGGGCGGTTGCGGTACACGCAGAGGTCGATGCGGATGCGGCCGAGGTCTTCATCGGCGATCGGCACGGCGACCAGGCCGTCGCCCAGGTCCCGCACGTCTGCCTCGACCTGGGGCAAAATCAGCACCGCTGCCCGTTGCCGGGCCAGGCTCTTCTGCACTTCCAGGGAGCTGGTGGTGAACACCGGCTCGAGGGTGACGCCGCGTTTTTTTGCCGCCACTTCCAGGGCCTGGCGCACGCCGTAGGCCGAGTCGGGAATCGCCAGGGGCTGGCCTTGCAGTTCGCTCAATTCGATGCTGTCGCGCTGGGCGAAGGGGTGTTCGGCGCTGACCAGCACCCGGTGCCATAACTGGCAGTGGGCGGTGACTTCGACGTCGGCGCGCTCTTGCAGGTAGAACGCCAGGCCCAGGTCCGCCTCGCCGCTGCACAGGGCGTCGAGGGTGGCCGAGGCGCTGGCGATCACGATGTTGAAGGTGACCTTGGGGTGGGCGCGGTAGAAGGTGGCGAGCACCGGGGCGAGCACGGTGGAAACGATACTTTCTGACACATGGATGCTGATGTTACCGGCCACCTGGCTTTGGCGGCTGGCGATGACTTCGCGTACCTGGTCGAGGCCGCGCAGGGTTGAGGTGACTTGTTCGGCCAGGCATTCGCCCTCGGCGGTGAGGCGGATGCCGCGGGGGCCGCGCTCAATCAGGGCGGCGCCGAAGAAGTGTTCCAGGTGTTCGATCTGGCGGCTGACGGCGGTGGGGGTGACGTAAAGACGTTCGGCGGCCTTACGCAGGGAGGCGCAGCGGGCGACCTCGTGGAAATATCGCAAGGCGCGTAGTTGCATGGGGGGTGCTCCTTTTTTGGGG